>JAYUYB010000051.1:0-2169 GCA_043752655.1 Chloroflexota bacterium | reverse complement strand
CTGCTCCTCGTCCAGAATCGCCTGGGGGAGGGCGGCATCGGGCAGGTCGGCGATGCGTCGTTTCTTGGTACTCATCAGGTTCCTCACTAATAGTATTGGCTGGTTGGGGCGTAGTATACTGCGCCCTTACGAATGGCTCTATGGAATCGAGTGCGATGCTTACCCAGCTGTAAGCTCGGCCAGGATCGGCAGAAGATCTTTATCTTCGTCGCGGAATTGCATAGCGTAGAGGCGCGCGTAGAGCCCGCCCTGGACGATCAGCTCAGCGTGGCTGCCAAGCTCCCGCAGCTCGCCGGCCATGATCACAGCGATGCGGTCGGCCCGCTTGATCGTGCTGAGACGATGGGCGATCACGATGCTGGTGCGACCGCGCATCAGCCGCTCCAGCGCCTCCTGCACCAGGCGCTCACTCTCGCTATCCAGGGCACTGGTGGCCTCGTCAAGAATAAGGATGCGCGGGTCTTTAAGGATGGCCCGCGCGATCGCCACACGCTGGCGCTGGCCGCCGGAGAGCTTCACGCCCCGCTCGCCCACCAGGGTGTCGTAGCCCAGGGGCAGGGCGGCGACGAAATCGTGGGCGTTGGCGGCCCGCGCCGCCGCCTCGATCTCTGTGTCGCTCGCCTCCAGGCGACCGTAGCGGATATTCTCGCGCACCGAGCCGCTGAAGAGCAGCGTCTCCTGGGGCACGATCCCGATCTGGCGCCGCAGGCTGGCCACCGACACCTCGCGCACATCGTGGCCGTCCACCCGCACAGCGCCGCCCTGCACATCGTAGAAGCGCGGGATCAGGTTGACAATCGTGCTCTTGCCGGCGCCGCTGGGGCCAACGAGCGCGAGCACCTCGCCGGGACGGATGTCGAGCGAGAAGTTTTTGATGACGACGGGCGAAGACCGGGAGACCGGGAGACCGGGAGACAAGGAGACCGGGAGACAAGGAGACAAGGAGACCGGGAGACCGGGAGACACCTGACGGTCTAGATCGTCACTCCTTGTCTCCTTGTCTCCTTGTCTCACTCTCATACCCAAACGTCACATCCTCAAGCGTCACGCGGCCCTGCACGGCACCAAGCTCCACCGCGCCGGGGGCGTCGGCGATCTCGGGGCTTGTGTCGAGCAGCTCGAAGACACGGGTGACGGCGCCGAGGGCCTCCTGGAGCTGGCCGAAGAGGCCGGCGAAGCTCATCATGGTGCCGCCGATGCTGCCGGCGTAGAACAGGAAGGCGATCAGGTCGCCGGGGCGCATCTGGCCGGAGAGCACCAGGTTGCCGCCGAACCAGAGCACGCCCACCATCGCGCCCCACGCGCAGATCACCCAGAGCGGCTGGAAGATGGCGCGGATGCGCGCCCGCCGCATCGCGGCGCCAAAGGTGGCCTCCACCGCCGCGCCGAAGCGCCCAATCTCGTATGGCTCGCGGCCGAACGACTGCACCACGCGCACGCCGGAGACCGTCTCCTCCAGCACGCTGGAGGCGTCCGCCAGGCGATCCTGCACCTCGATGGAGATGCGGCGGATCAGGCGCCCGAAGACCATACCGAGCACGGTGACGGCGGGCACCAGCAGCAGGGCCAGGCCGCTGAGCTGCCAGGAGACCGCGATCATCAGGGCGAGGGCGCCGACAAACTGCACGATCGACTGGAGCAGACTGGCCACGCTGTTTGTGACCGTGTTTTGGATCAGGGTGACATCGTTGGTGATGCGGCTGGTGATCTCGCCAGTGCGGCGGTTGTTAAAGAAGGTGAGCGAGAGACGCTGGAGGTGGCTGTAGGCCTGCACGCGCAGGTCACTCACCACGCGCTCGCCAACAAAAGCGAGGCTGTAGGTCTGCACGAGGCTAAAGACACCCTGCACGGCCACCACGGCCACCAGGCCGAGCACCACCTGATTGAGATTGAAGCCAGCCGCCTGGCCCGCTAGGGCGTTGACCATCTGGCCGACGGCGAGCGGGATGAGCAGGCCGACTGCGCTGGAGATCAGCATGGCCACGATGGCCACGACCATCCACCACTTGTACGGGCGCAGGTAGACAATAAGGCGCCGCCAGCTTACACCGCGTGAGGAGCGCAAAAGGTCTGTTGCAAACTGCAAAATGCCGCGGCTGGGCTTGCCTTGTGCCCTAGAGCTAACGTTACTACTACGAGTACCTCGTCCAAGCATATTTAATGACCTTG
>JAYUYB010000050.1:0-12847 GCA_043752655.1 Chloroflexota bacterium | reverse complement strand
GCCCATGCGGCCTTCTGGGGCGTGAAGCGGCGGCCCTGCTGCGCATGGGTGGCGCACAGATCATACTGGGCCGCGTCGGCCAAGAGTTCAAGTTTTGCATCGAGCTCCATAAGCACGTCTATTCTAGCACGCTCAAGAAGGGGGAGGCGCCATGGAGACGCATCTGAACGGGATCAGGCTGCACTACGAGGATGTTGGAGCGGGGCCGGCGCTGCTGCTACTGCACGCCTTTCCGCTTAACGGCGCGATGTGGCGAGATCAGGTGGAGTGGCTGCGCGGCGAGTATCGCCTGATCGTGCCCGACCTGCGTGGCTTCGGCGGCAGCGACGCGCCCCCAGGCCCCGCCACCATGGCGCAGCAGGCCGACGATATGGCAGCGCTGCTGGAGCAGCTGGGCGTGGACCGCGCGGTGGTGGTGGGGCTCTCGATGGGCGGCTACATCGCGTTTGCCTTCTGGCGCCGCCACGCCGACAAAGTGGCCGCCCTGTGCCTCGCCGACACCAAGGCCGGCGCCGACAGCGATGAGGGCCGGGCGGGGCGCGAGGCGAACGCGCGGCTCGCCGAGGAGCAGGGCGCCAACGCCATTGCTGAGAAGCTGATCCCCAGCCTGGTGGCGGCAGGGGCCACACAGGCCCTGCGCGACGAGCTGCGGGCCATGATCGGCGCCAACAGCCCCGACGGTATCGCGGCCGCCCTGCGCGGCATGGCCCTGCGCCCCGACTCCACCCCGGATCTGGCGAGCATCAGCGTGCCCACGCTGCTGATCGTGGGCGAGGCCGACGCACTGACGCCGCCAGCAGAGGCCACCAAGATCAATATGGGCGTGGCGGGCCGCCCGAGCTACGTGGCGGTGCTTCCCGACGTGGGCCACCTGAGCGCCATGGAGGCGCCCGAGGCGTTCAGCACAGTGCTGGCGGATTTTTTGGTGCAGCTTGGGGGTTGGTAGGTGGGCGTGCCGGTGCATGGCGGCTGAAGCCGCGGCTAGGGGGTAGCAAAGCCCGCCTGCGCGGGCTGACGAAAGCCCGTGTGCGGGCTGACGAAAGCCCGCGGGCGCGGGAAGGCCGCACCCAGCCCGGCGGCCCGCCTGACAGACAATGGTATACTGAGCCCGCACGGACGTGCCGAAGAGGGCCGCGATCGCCCTGGAGGAGCTATGCCGAGCCTCGCCGTTGTGATCCTCAACTATAAGCGCGCTGACTTGCTCGCAGATTGTCTGGAGTCGATCTACGCCCACCCTACCCGCTGCGCCCTTGAGCTGTGGGTGGTGGATAACGCCTCCAACGATGGCAGCGCCAAACTGGTGCGCGAGCGCTTCCCCCAGGCCCGCCTGATCGTGAGCCCCACCAACGGCGGCTACGCCTACGGCAACAACCTCGCCCTGCGCGAGCTGATTGGACAAGGAGACAAGGAGACAAGCAGACAAGCAGACAAGCAGACAAGGAGCGACCTCGGGGAGACTCAGAGCGTCTCCCGGTCTCCCGGTCTCCCGGTCTCCCGGTCTCCCGACTACATCCTCCTGCTCAACAATGATACCATTGTCCCCCCTGGCGCCCTCGACGGCCTGGTGGACTACCTGGAGTCCCACCCGGAGGTGGGCGTGGTGGGGCCGAAGCTCGTGCTGCCCGATGGCTCGCTGGATCTGGCCTGCCGGCGCAGCTTCCCGACGCCCACTGTGTCGTTCTATCGTATGACGGGGCTAGCAAAGCTCTTTCCGCGTAGCCCGCGCTTCGCCCGCTACAACATGACCTACCTCGACCCCGATCTGGAGACTGAGGTGGACGCGGTGGTTGGCGCGTGTATGCTGCTGCGAGCCAGGGTGATCCGTGAGGTGGGGCTGCTGGACGAGCAGTTCTTTATGTACGGCGAAGATCTCGACTGGGCGTTTCGCATCAAGCAGCTCGGCTGGCGCGTGGTCTACTACCCGCAGGTGGTTGTGTACCACTACAAGCGCGCCGCCAGCACGCGCAGCGCCCTGCCCTCGATCCGCGCCTTCTACGACGCGATGCGCATCTTCCATCGCAAGCACTACCGCGCCACAACCCCGGCCCCGCTGAACGCCCTGATCGAGGCCGGCATCACCGCGAAGGAGCTCCTGGCACTTGGCCGTAATCTCCTCCTCCCCCCCGCAGCGCGCCGGGTCGGCTAAGGCGCAGCGTCGGCTACGCCCGCGTACATGGCGGGCGATCCTGCGCCTCGGCTTGATTGTGTGCGATACGCTGGCCCTCAACGGCGCCCTGATCGGCGTCTATCTGTATTTCAGCGCGGCGCTGAGCGAGGCGGGCGCGGTGCTGCCCTCCAGCCCGCTTGTGATTGTGCGCTTCCTGCTGCTCTTCAACCTCGCCGCCCTGGTGGTGTTCGCCACCAATGGCCTCTACGAGATGAAGCGCGGCGCCTCACGGGTGGACGAAGCGTTCAAGGTTGTTACGGCGGTGTCGCTGGCCGCTGTGGCCGCGATCGTGGTCAACACGCTGCTGCCGCAGCTGGGCGGTCAGGATCTGCCCTTCACGCGCGATGTGCTGGTCTGGAGCTGGGCATGCGCCATTTTGGGCAGCGTGCTGCTGCGCAATCTCCACCGCTCGCTGGTGCTCTGGCTGCGCAACCACGGCGTGGACACGCGGCGGGTGGTGCTGGTGGGCGCCCGCGAGCCGGGCCAGCTGGTCTGGACAACGATCCGACGCAGGCCCGAGCTTGGCTATCGGGTGCAGGGCTTCGTGAGCGACTCGGCGCCGATCGGCAGCGAGGTGGCGGGGCTGCCGGTGCTGGGGCGCACCAGCCAGCTTGGGCGGGTGGTGCGCGCAACCCAGGCCGACGAGGTGATCATCGCGTTGGCCGGACGCTCTAGCTCCGATCTGATGGAGATCATCAGCCTGGCCGAGAACGAGGCAGTGGCGATCAAAGTCTACCCCGACACGTTCCAGCTGATCACCAACAACGATCTTAGCATCGGCGACCTGAGCGACCTGCCGCTTGTGAGCGTGAAGAACGCCGCCCTCGACAATCCCTGGAACCGTTCGCTCAAGCGCGCACTCGATGTGAGCGTGGCCTCGGCACTGCTGCTTATCGGCGCACCGGTACTCGTGCTGATCGCACTAGCGATCAGGTTCGAGTCGCGCGGGCCGGTCTTTTTCCTTCAAGAGCGGGTGGGGCTGGATAATCACCCATTTTGGATGCTCAAGTTTCGCACCATGCGTGAGGACGCCGAGCAGCTCGGCACGTGGACGACCCAGAACGACCCGCGAGTGACGCGGGTGGGCCGACTGCTGCGACGCAGCAGCCTGGACGAGTTACCTCAGCTGATCAATGTGCTGCTTGGCGACATGAGCATGGTGGGGCCGCGCCCCGAGCAGCCCCGCTGGGTGGAGCAGTTCAGCCAGCAGATCCCGCGCTACCTGCGCCGCCACAAAGAGAAGGCGGGCCTTACCGGCTGGGCTCAGGTGAACGGCCTGCGCGGCGATACAAGTATCGAGGAGCGCACCCGCTACGACCTTTACTACATCGAGAACTGGTCGCTGCTCTTCGACCTGAAGATTATCCTGCGCACAGCCGCGAATCTCCTGACTGGCAAGCAGGAGAACGCATATTGACATTTAGAACTTTTGGGTGTATAATACTTTCTTGGTTGAGCCAATCAGCCACGGAACTCGTGCCCCCCGTTACGTTTTGGTGACGAACCACCGAACACGAAGCGGATGCCGCCGTCGCAGCGACCATTGGCGGTCAGCTGGATCGAGAGACGGTGCCGGGCGGGCTATTGTGAGGCAGTATGGACGGCTCCCACAATTCGCGCACGCTCACGCTGCGCACACCCTTCTGCATCACCATGCGGCCACTAGTGGGCCGGTAACTGCGCCATAACCGGCGTCGCTACCGACGCCACCGGGACGAGCTGAGTCTCCCCCTGCCGCCTCTGCTGAAGCAGAGGCTTTTTTGTTCCCCAGCGTGACCCCATTCTGAACGCTCCGGCTGTGAGGCATTGGCCCCACGGCGCGCTTTTGTGCGGCCTAAAACGCCCAAGGAGGTACTGGTACAGTTGAAGCAGACTTACGCCGACTACATTCGGGACCACAACGGTTTTGACGGCGAGGGTGACATCACCGATTTTATGACACGCGACGACGGCCAGCTGATGCTGGGCGGCCGCGTGAACCTCACCGAGTTGGCGCGGAGTCACGGCGCACCCCTGGAGGTCGTCTACACGCCGCAGATCACCACCCAGGTGCGCCGGATGCGCGCGTGGGCCGAGCAGGCCCGCGCCCAGGCCGAGTACGCTGGCGAGTTCCTGTACGCCTACGCCACAAAGGCGAACTTCGCCGCCGAGGCCGTGCAGACGGCGCTCCAGGCTGGCGCCCACTACGAAACCTCTGCCGCCGCTGATGTGGTGGTCGCCCATAGCCTGTTCCGCCAGGGCATCCTGCCCGCCGACCGGCTGATCTGCTGCAATGGCTCGAAGGAGCCCAACTACATCAATGCCATCAAGGCCCTGCGCCTGGATGGCTGCGAGCGTGTGATCCCGGTGCTGGACGACCTGGACGAGCTGGAGGCCTTGAGCGACACGCCCGCGCCGCTGCTGCTCGGCGTGCGCGAGCGGGCTGCCGGCAACCGTGACGGCAGCCACCCTGGCAACGACCGCTTCGGCCTGACGGCGGATGAGATCGAGCTGGCGGCCGCGCGGATCAGCGGCACGCGGCACGAGCTGGTGCTTTATCACGCCATGATCGGCAGCCAGGTGGAGGACGAGGCGCACTTTCTGGCCACGCTGCGCGCCTCGGTGGAGAGCTACGCGCGCCTGCGGCGCACGGTGCCCACGCTGCGCTACCTCAACTTCGGCGGCGGTATGCCCACTTCGGGCTACAGCCTGGGCTTCAGCTTCGATTACCAGGGCTTCCTTGCCCGGCTTATGGCGACAATCCGCGAGGTTTGTGCCGAGCACGAGGTGCCTGTGCCAGACCTGATCGGGGAGTTTGGGCGCTACACGGTGGCCACGCACAGCGTGTTGCTGCTGGAGGTTGGCGCCACCAAGGTGGGCCAGCCGGGCGAGCCGGACTGGTACCTCGTGAACGGCAGCATGATGGTGAGCCTGCCCGACGCGATCCTGGTGGACGGCCAGGAGTTCGTGATCCTGCCGCTGGATGGCTGGGAGCGCCCGGTGCGCCCGGCGCGGCTGGCGGGGCGCCGCACCTGCGACAGCGACGATGTCTACCCGCGCCCGCAGCACGCCCCGCTAATGCTGCCGGAGGCCGACGAGGGCCTGGTGCTGGCGATCTGCGGCGTGGGCGCGTACCAGCAGATGATCTCGGGGCGCGGCGGCGCCCATCACTGCCTGAGCCCCGAGCCCGCCCGCGTGATTATCAGCGAGCGCGAGGGGCGGCTCGTTTCGCGCTACGTGCCCCAGCAGGATCAGGCGACGATCATGCGGCTGCTCGGCTACCAGCCTCAGCCCATGCCCGTGCCTGTCGAGCGGCCTACGATGCCCGTGCGCAAGCCAGCTGTGCTCACCCCGCGCCGCCGCACCTACCAGCGGCCGCAGCGCCAGGGCCGGTTCGCGCTGTCGGGGGATTGATTCTATCCCACCTCCTGCTGAATGATCCGCCGCGCCACAGCGAGCGACGTGGCGTAGGTGGGGTCCATGCCGAAGTAGGAGAGGTTGCGCGAGCCGAGGTTCATGCCCTTGGAGTAGGGCGTATCTGAGGCGTAGTGCAGGAAGCCGAGGTCGAAGGGCGGGCGCAGCAGGCTCACCGTCTCGCCCACGGGGTAGCGCTCGGCCATCGACTGCTCGTAGATCGCGTTGAGATAGGGGCCTGCCTCCATCTCCACATCGGTGAAGAAGTCGCGGTAGAGCGCGTCGAGGAAGGCCTCGTTCTGCAAGAAGGTGCCGCGCGAGGTGAGGGCCTTCTGGTTGTCGAGCACGCTGCCGTGGGCCAGGTAGGGCGCGACATCCGAGGCGCGAAAGGCCGGCACGAAGCTGAAGCGGTTGCCGGTGTGCTCGTCGTAGACCGAGTCGGGGATCAGCACGTCGCCGATCTTGCCGTTGAGCGTGGCCGCCTTGCCGATCACGTAGACGCCGCTGATGGCGCCGACGCTGCGGGCCGTGAGCTTGAGGATATGGTAGGCGGCCAGGCCCAGCGGATAGTCGATATTGAGGATCAGGGCGTCGCTCTGGGCCAGCCGCTCCACCCCCGGCACGCGCAGGCGCGGGTCGAGGCGCTGCGGGTCAAGGCGACCAAGCTCGATCAGCTGGGCGTCGACATCCACATAGAAGCGGCTCGATACGCGGTAGATCCCGAGCGCGGCCTCCTCATGGGCGCGTTGCTCGAAATAGGCGCGGCTAGCCGGCTCGGCCTGGTACTTCTTTTGGACATAGTAGAAAAAGTTCTCGCGGGACGACGGCACCTGCTCGGCGCGGATCTTCTCGTACTCGGCGAGCAGCCCGGCGTGCTCGGCGGTATTTAGGTAGGCCAGCAACTCGTCGGTGTGGCGCAGGGCGAAGCCGGAGAGCAGGTTGATCAGGCTGTGCGTGTTGGACGAGACGAAGTAGACTGGCCGCTCGCGCAGGCGTAGGGCGGGCAGCGACTCCTCGAGGTGGATCCACCAGCGCAGGGTGGCACGCTCGTAGTCGATCAGCGAGCCGCCAAGCATACGCACGGCGAAACGCTTCCTGCGGGCAGCTATGCGCCCGAGTCGCTCGCCCATGCTCTGGCCCCAGATCGTGCGTAGCCTGGCGGCGTCGTCGGGCTCCATGCCCAGGGCTGCGGCGAGCGCCTCGCCCTCTAGCTCCTCCGGGGCCTCAATGCGGGGATCGCTGAGCAGAGCGTGGATCTTGTTCCACTCGATCTGGAAGGCCACCAGCATGGGCACAACGTCGTCGACATCCGAGGGGCTGGCGATCAGCACGGCCAGGGTCTCCTCGCCATCGAAGAATATCTTGCGGCGGCGGCCGGGGGCGCTTACCGGCTGCCAGCTCGTGACAGCGCCGTAGCCGTTGCGCGCAAACACCTCGTGGGACTGGCCGAGCAGCACAAGGCGCACGCGGTCGATGCAGGCCGGCAGGCGCAGCGAGGTGTAGGTGAGGGCCGCAAGATCAGGCTGCTGGCTATGGGCGCCGTGGTGCAGGCTGGGCTCGCTGGCCATAAACGGCTCCACCAGGGCCTGCACCTGGATCTCGCCGGTGGAGCGCAGCAGCGAGTGGTAGGTGCGGTGGAAGAGATCCAGCGGCGCCCGCACGGCGCGGTCTTCGATATGCATGAGGCGTGCCTTTCGCTGTTTTGGGCAAGTATACCAGGAAGGGGACACGGGACAGGGGACAGGGCCGCTGCATGGGCAGCAAGCCTCTAAGTTTGGTAGAATAGAGGCAGGGTCCTTTTCAGGCGGGGACGGGGGGGCGCTGATGGACGAGCCGCGTGAGAGTAAGTGGCGCCAGGAGCTTGCGGCGTGGCCGCTGGGGTGCGCGCTGGCGCTGCTCGGGCTGCTGATGATGGTAAGCCTACTCGGGCTCACCGGCATACTCTTTGCTACTGCTGGTCTGCCGCTGTGGCTTGAGCGGGGCGGCCCCGTGGCGGTGGGTCTTGCGGTGCCGCTACTTATGCTGGTTGGATGGGGGCTCGCCCGCCGCCGCAATCCCTACGGCGCGCGCGTGCTGCTCTGGGGCTTCGCCATCACCCTTGCCATTGGCGTGGCGCTGACGCTGCTCTTCAACCTGATTGACCGGCTGAGCGGTGTGGCGTAGTATACTAACGAGGTCCGCGTGCGCGTGATCACACATCAGGAGGACAGGCTATGTGGAGACGTAAGAACAGCCTTGAGCGCGGTCTGGCGACGATGGAGACAAATACCGCTGTGGCGGTGGACCAGCTTGCCGAGCGCATCCGCGAGCGGATGGACAACGAGACGGGGCAGCAGCTCGCGCAGACCCTCACCCGGCTCGCGGAGCGCGTAGACGCGCTGGATCTCTCCGACCAGATGCAGCGGAGCCGCAAAGAGCTCAGCAAGGCCGCCAAGAAGGCGGGTAAGCAGGTAGAGCACAGTGGCAAGCAGATCGCTGCCGTAAGCGCGCAAACGGTGCCCAACGAGCCAACCGGGTGGATTACCCCCTCGCTGCTCGGGTTTCTCTGCGGCTTCGGCGCTGGATTTTTGATCGCCCGCTCGTCGCGGAGCTAGGGGGCTAGCGCGATGATTTCGCGGGATAGAGGGATGGGGCGCCCCTTGTGGGCGCCCTTATGCTTCCCGCGAGCAGGGTGAGTAGCCACTTAAAAGGGTTCCGCCGGCCAGGCGTTCAGGGCCATCGCGCCCACCCAGATCTCCACGCTGATCCAGGCGACGTAGGCCAGCATTGCGATCAGGGCCACGCGGGCGACGGGGCCGCGCCGCCAGAGCTGCAGGCCCGCCACGGTTGCGCCCACGGTGATCGCCCAGCCGCCAAACGTGAGGTAGCGCGTGGTCACCGAGGACTGTGTGGCCAGGGGCAGCAGCGCCTGGAGCAGCACCACCGCGAAGGTAGACCAAAGCAGCGGCGGCAGCAGGCGCTGGCGCGGATCGAGCGTGAGCAGCGCCGCGCCCGCCACCCCGAGCAGCAGGACGAAAAAGCCATAGTGCTCGATCAGCCCGTCGTGCCAGAGCGATCCCAGCAGCACGCTGCGCGCCACAGGCGCCCGCTCGGTAACAGCGGCCATGCCTGAGCTCGTCACATCGCCCAGTTGCTCAAGGATCAGCCCCGCGAACGCACTGTAGTAGAACAGCCCCACAAAGAGCGCCGTAGCAACCCCGGCCCAGAGCAGCCGCAGCGCGCCGCTGCGCTCCTCCGGCGTGCGCGCCTGCAGCCAGAGCCAGGGCAGCGCGATCAGGCCCACCATGGCAGTGTTGATAAACGACCCGATGTGGCTGAGGCAGACCATAATGAACAGCGCTGTAGCCCAGCCCCACACCAGGAAGTCGTCGTAGTCCGGCCAGCGCAGCACCAGTAGCGTCACCAGGGCCAGCAGGAACCACTGGCTCGCGATCTGCGTATGGAAGCCCCACCAGATATTGAGCATCCAGACCGGGCTGATCGCGTAGATGATCGCGCCGAGCAGTCCGCCCGCCGCGCTCCCCGTGATGCGCGCAAGCAGCAGGTAGACAAGCAGCACCGCTGTGGCCTCGAACAGCCCCGCCGTAAGCTCGAACAGCGTGCCGAGCGGCGCCCCCGTGAGGACGAGAGGTGCTATGGTGGCGTACCAGCCGCTCGGGAAGGGGAACGGCAGGCCGCGATGCTGGGCCGGGATGTAGACCTGGCCACCCACGGTGCGGCTGAAGCGGTTGATGTGCAGCTGCAGGTCGCCGCGCATGGCCACCGAGTGCAGCTGGCCGCCGTACTTGATGCTGAACGAGAGCGCCACCAGCAGCAGCAGCCAGCTTAGGGTGGCAGGGGTTGTGGGCGCGCCCAGGCGAGCCAGCAGCGGCGGCACGAACAGCGCGCCCGCACCAGCTGCGCCAAGCGCGAGCAACGCTGCCTCCACGGCCCAGCGGGCGCTCGCCGCAACGCGCGGCGGCACGGCGAGGGCGAGCAGCAGCAGCACCGCAAGCAGGGCTAGGCATAGGCCCACAGCGGTGTGCTGACCAATCCCCGCAACCCGCAGCGCGAGCCAGAGCAGCCCCAGGGAGAGCGGGTAGGCGCCGAGCAGCGCCGCGCCCGGCCAGATCACCCCGGCGCGGCCCACGGCATCCAGGCCGAGCGTGCCGCCAATAGCGACACCCAGCTCGTCGCGCTGGTCGCCCTGGTTCTGCCACGCGGGCGTGGCGAGGCCCAGGCGCAATGTGCCGCCCTGCACTGCCTGCGCGGGGACGTAGAGCAGGTAGCGCGCCGGGTCGCGGCGCAGCTCGATAGTGACAGGCGGGCCGGCGCCGATGTCGATCGTGAGGGGCGTGGGCGGCGCGTCGGGCTGCCAGTGCTGGCGGTGCGAGACCACCGAGAAGCCGACGACCAGTGGGGCCGCGCCAACGCCGGGGACAACCACGGCGGCCTCGGGCAACGACCAGCGCCAGCTCTCGTCCCAGCTAATCAGCTCAGCGGGGCGGAAGCCCTCCAGGAAGGGCCGATCCGTTACGGGGCCGCCGTCGCGCCCAACCTGGAAGCCAAAGCGCAGCGGGGCCTGGTACGCGGCGAGCAGCCCCAGCAGGCTGAGCATCACAAGCAGCGGCAGCCGCCAGTCGCGTAGCGCGCCCCAGAGGCGGGCGAGCAGCTGGTGGGCCGGGCGTTTTATCCACAGATTGTGCCGATTTCCGGCCCATTGCTGGCCCCAAAGGCGCGGCGGCACTCGTGACATGGTAGCTCGTGTTCGCAGTATACTAAGGAAAGCGTGAAGGTGGACGGTGGACAGTTACGCGCCTCACCGTTCACCGCATTATACTCCAGCAACTAGGAGCGCCCAATGAGCACCCCCACGCCCTTTGGCGACGGCGCCCTCGATACGACCAGCGTCGGCACGGCGATCTACGAGGCCAGCATCGCCCAGCTCCAGGCGGCAATGGAGCGCGGCGAGCTCACGGCTCTGGCGCTGGTGGAGGCATGCCTCGCCCGCATCGCGGCCCTCGACCAGGCTGGCCCGACCCTGCGCGCCGTGATCGAGCTCAACCCCGAGGCCCGCGCCATCGCCCAGGCCCGCGACGCCGAGCGTGCGGTGGGCGCGACGCGCGGCCCGCTGCACGGCATCCCAATCCTGCTGAAGGACAATCTCGACACCGCCGACATGCTCGGCACCACCGCCGGCTCGCTGGCCCTGGTGGCCTCGCGCCCCGCCGAGGACGCCGGCGTGGCCCGGCGGCTGCGCGAGGCGGGCGCCGTGCTGCTCGGCAAGGCCAACCTGAGCGAGTGGGCCAACTTCCGCTCCACCCACTCGTCCAGCGGCTGGAGCGCCCGTGGCGGCCAAACAAAAAACCCCTACGTGCTCGACCGCAACCCCTGCGGCTCCAGCGCCGGCTCGGCCGCCGCCGTGGCCGCAAGCCTCTGCGCCGCCGCGATCGGCAGCGAGACCGACGGCTCGATCGTCTGCCCCTCCTCGCTCTGCGGCGTGGTGGGCATCAAGCCAACCGTGGGCCTCACCAGCCGCGCCGGGGTGATCCCGATCTCGCCGACCCAGGACAGCGTCGGCCCGCACGCACGCTCGGTGGCCGACGCCGCCATCCTGCTCGGCGCCATCGTTGGCCCCGACCCGCGCGACCCTGCCACGGCCGCGAGCGCGGCGCACCTCCACAGCGATTACACGCGCTTCCTCAACCCGGAGGGCCTGCGCGGCGCCCGCATCGGCGTGCTGCGCGACCAGGGCATGGTTGGCTACAACAAGCACGCCGACACGGTCTTCGAGACGGCGCTGGCGACCCTGGCCGGAGGCGGCGCCGAGCTGGTCGATCCGATGCATCTGAAGATGAGCGAGAACTACCTTGAGGGCGACGAGCTGACGGTGCTGCTTTATGAGTTCAAGCACAGCCTGGCGGCCTACCTGGAGAGCCGCGTGGCGCACCCTGGTCACCCTGGCGCCAGCATCCCGCGCACCTTGGGCGACCTGATCGCCTTCAACGCGGCCAACAGCGCCACCGAACTGGCCTACTTTGGGCAGGAGCTTTTCCTGATGGCCGAGGCCAAGGGTGGGCTGGATGCGGCGGAGTACCTGGAGGCCCTTGGGCGCAGCCGCGACGGCACGCGGGCCGCGCTCGACGCGCTGCTGGCAGCGCATGGTCTCGACGCGCTGGTGGCGCCTTCGATGCAGCCCGCCTGGGTGACGGATCTGATCAACGGCGACCGCTACAGCGGCGGCTCCTCGTCGCCCGCTGCGCGCGCTGGCTACCCGCTGATCAGCGTGCCGGCCGGGGACGCGTTCGGCCTGCCGGTCGGGATCACCTTTATGGCAGGCGCCTACAGCGAGCCGACGCTGATCCGTCTGGCCTACGCCTTCGAGCAAATGGCGCAGGCCCGCCGCCCGCCGCGCTACATCGCCTCGCTTGGAACAGCCTAACGGGCACACCGGTGGGGCCTCTGCCTCACGGGGCATAGCGTTACCCACAGCTCCCGAGACGCCCAAGTCCTTTGGACCACGAAGCCGCGAAGGAGTGCGAACCACCGCGAAACCACAACACCCGCGTGTAGGTTCGCGTTCGAGCTGTTTGTGCCACTTCGCGTCGTTCGTGCTCCAAACGCCCGCTCGCGATCCAGACGGCTTGGAACAGCCTGCCACGCACACCGGTGGGGCCAGCAATAGGCCGGAAATCGGCGCAATCTGTGGATAGATGCCCGCCTTGCGCTTCCAGGTTGCGCGTGCTATCATCGCAGCGAATATGCTGCAAAGAGGGTACCCAAGCGCGCTGTGCTCGAAGCCCCCATCATCGAGTCGTCCCAGGCCCACCACGCTGTGCGCCCAGGCGGCTCTCCGCCCCTCGTGCTCGCCTCGGCCTCACCACGTCGGCGTGAGCTACTAGCGGCGCTAGGAGCTCGCTTCGCCAGCATCGCCACCGACGCCGAGGATCGCGACACGCCCACGCCCCCGGCGGTCGCCGCAGCCCTGCCCGCACTCCCCATCCCCTCCTCCAACCACCCCACGCTCCTGGCATGGCGCAAAGCCGTGGCCGCCGCTGCCCTGGCCCCCGGCGCCGTAGTGCTCGGCGGCGACACGGTAGTTGTGATCGATGGCGCCGTGCTCAACAAGCCCAGCGACTCAGCCCACGCCCGCGCCATGCTCGCCACGCTCTCGGGCCGCACCCACACGGTCTACACGGGCTTGGTTGTGCTGCACGGTGAGCGACAGTGGCTCGAGGTCGTTGCCGCAGAGGTGGAGTTCGCTCCGCTCAGCGCGGACCAGATCGCGGCCTACGTCGCCACGGGCGA
>JAYUYB010000049.1:0-12852 GCA_043752655.1 Chloroflexota bacterium | reverse complement strand
TCGCAATTGCGGCGCCCCGTTGTGTTGCCTCGCGTACCAGGCTCGTCGCGATGATCAGCTACACCCAGCTTGGGCTTGGCCTTTTCTTTAGCCTCTCGATTGGCGGCCTTGCCTACTGGCGACGCTCGCTCACGGCGAGTGGCTGGCTAGGCGCCGTGCTTGTAGGCACGCTCATCTTCGGCTTCGGCGGCTGGGCCTGGGGCCTCACCCTGATCGCCTTCTTCCTCACTGGCAGCCTGCTCTCACACTACAAAGAGGCGCTCAAGGAGCGCCGCGCCGCCGAGAAGTTCGCCAAGGGCGGCCGCCGCGACCTTGGGCAGACGCTCGCCAACGGCGGGCTCGCCGCACTCTGCGCCCTCGCCTACACCCTGCTCGGCCAGCCCAGCGCCCTGCTCGCCGCCTTCGTCGGCCTGATGGCCACCGTCACCGCCGACACCTGGGCCACCGAGCTGGGCGTGCTCAGCCCCAAGCGCCCGCGCCTGATCACCAGCGGCCAACCCGTTGAGCCCGGCACCTCCGGCGGGATCACGCTTGTTGGCACTGCCGCCGCCGCCGCCGGCGCCCTGATGATCGGCCTCACGCTGTTCATACTGCTGCTCGCCACTGGCGCCGCCGCCCCCGCCTGGATCATGCCCGCCGCGCTCGTGGCAGGCCTGGGCGGCGCCATGCTCGACAGCTTGCTCGGCGCCACCGTCCAGGCGATCTACACCTACCCCGACGGCCGCGAGACCGAGCGCCGCCACGATCGTAGTGGCGCACCTACGCGCTTCCTGCGCGGCTGGCCCTGGCTCACCAACGATCTTGTCAACCTAGTCTCCTCCGTCGCCGGCGCCCTGATCGCCGTCGCCGTGGCGGCGCTGCTCGGGGGCTAAGCCTGCGGAGCACCCTAAAACTATGAGCAACGGCAGACGTATTATTCTCACCGGGGCAACCGGCCTGATCGGCAAGCAGCTCTTCGCCGCCCTGCGCGCGCGCGAATACGAGCTAGTGGTCTTCTCACGCAGCCCCGACGCCGCCCGCGCCAAGCTGCCCGGCGCCGCCGACTACGTGGCCTGGTCGCCCGCCGAGAGCGGGCCGTGGGCCGCTGCGCTCGATGGCGCCTACGGCGTGATCCATCTGGCCGGCGCCCCGATCTCGCAGGGGCTGCTTGGCGTGCGCTGGACAAGCGCTTACAAGCAGGAGATCATGGGCAGCCGCGTGCTCGGCACGCGCGGCATCGTCAACGCCATCGCCGCCGCGCAGCGCCGCCCGAGCGTGCTAGTGAGCGCCTCCGCCATCGGCTACTACGGCCCCCGCGACGCGACCCCGGTGGACGAGAGCACGCCGCCGGGGCGCGATTTTATGGCTGAGGTCTGCGTTGCCTGGGAGCGCGAGGCGGCGGGCGCCGAGGCGCTCGGCGTGCGTGTGGTGCGCCTGCGCAGCGGGATCGTGCTCGACCCCGAGTCGGGCGCCCTGGGCCAGCTGCTGATCCCGTTTCGGCTGCGCACGGGCGGGCCGATCATGCCGGGCAGCCAGTTCTACAGCTGGATCCACCCCGCCGACGAGGTCGGGCTGATCCTGCTCGCCCTAGAGGACGAGCGCGCGCGCGGCCCGCTGAACGCCACCGCGCCCAAGCCCGAGACGAACAGCGACTTCTCCGCCACCCTTGGCCGCGTGATCGACTCGCCCTCATGGCTGCCCGTGCCGGAGTTCAGCCTGCGCATCGCGCTCGGCGAGATGGCCGACATGGTGGTGAAGGGCCAGCGCGTGCTGCCGCTGCGCGCCCAGGAGCTCGGCTACGCCTTCCAGTTCCCCGCGCTTGAGGGTGCGCTGCGCGATCTGCTCGTGTCGTAGCGGGAGGCCGGAGTCCCGAGCCCTTTGGACCACGAATGACGCGAACGGTTGCGAAGGTCGCGAAGACGAAAGCGCGCATGGGGGATCTGCCCATGCGCGCTTTCATGTCCAAACGGTTCGCGGTGGTTCGTGGCGCTTCGCGGCCTTCGCGCTCCAAACGGTTCGCGGGATGGGGAGGTGAGGGCCTACTTGCTACACGTTCCCAACCTCATAGATGAGGTGCGGCTCCAGCTTGCCCTTCAGCTCCACCTCGCCAAGCGGCGTGAGCGGCCAGGGCGCGCCTGCGGGCAGCGCCTCCACAAGATGGTACGAGGCGATGATCTGGCCGCCCTTGGCCACCCCCGAGAGGCGCGAGGCGGTGTTCACCACGTCGCCGATCAGGGTGTAGTCCTGGCGCTGCTCGGAGCCGATGTTGCCCACCACGGCGCGGCCGTAGCTCAGGCCCACGCCCATGCCGATCTCGTAGCCAAGCTCCTCGCGCCACGCGCAGGCCAGCTGCCCGAAGGCGCGCTGCATCGCCACCGATGCCGCCAGCGCCCGCTGCGGGTCGTCGGCGTGGGCGATGGGCGAGCCAAACACGCCGATCACGCCATCGCCCAGAAACTTGTCGATTGTGCCGTCGTGGGCGTACAGCACCTCGGTCATCACGGTGAAGTAGCGGTTCAGGATGCGCTCGATCAGCACGCGCGGCTCGGTGCGCTCGGTGATGCCGGTGAAGCCGCGCAGGTCGGCGAAGATCACGGCCACGTCGCGCTCGGTTGGCTGGCCAAAGTCGCCGCCCGCGCTCAGCAGCTGCTCGGCCACCTGGGGCGACACGTAGCGCCGAAAGACCTCGCGCACCCGCTCGCGCTCCTGGCGCTCCAGCCGCTTGAGGGCGCTCACATCGCGCAGCACCGCCACCTGGCCCAAGGGCTGCTCGTCGGCGCTGCGCACGCCAGAGAGACTCACGCTGTAGGTGGTCTCATCGGGCAGCTCGATCTCCACCGCGCCGTGAAGCGGCGTGCTCAGCTCCAGCAGCGGCAGCAGCTTGCTGATCACCAGGCCCGCGTTGCCCACCCCAGGGCGCAGCGGTCGGCCGAGGGCGGTGCTAAGTTGAAGGCCCAGGTGCTCCTCGGCGGCGCGATTGGCAAGGATGAGCTCGCGCTCGGGGCCTACAAGCAGGATCGGATCGCTGGCGCCGCGCAGCACCGCGTCTAGTGTGGAGCGCTCGTCGGCGACCACACGGTAGAGCCGGGCGTTCTCGATCACCTGTACTATCAGGCTAGAGACCGTGGTGGCCAGCTCCAGATCGGCCTGGCCAAAGCCTTCCTCGCGCCCCGTGGCGTCTACGCAAAGCACGCCAAGCGAGCGCTGGCCCACGACCAGTGGCACGAGCAGCACGTCGTCGATGCTGCGCGCCTTGAGGAAGCCGAAGATCGCTGCGTACTTGGGCCGGGTGCGCAGGCTGCGGGCCAGGAACGGCTCGCGCAGCTGCTGGATCTGCTGTGTAAGCTCGGGGCGCGCAAAGATCAGGCGCGTCAGGTCGGTGTCGTAAGGCGTTGGGGCGCCGTGGATGGCCACGATGGCGCTGCCCTGCTGCTCGTGGTCGCCCAGCAGAATTAGGCCGGCCTGGCGGACGTTAAAGATCATGGCCACAGCGTCGGCGGCGAGCTGCAAGTTCTGTGGGGCGTCGAGCTGCGCGGTGATCGCCAGCGAGAGCCGGTTCACCTGGTTGAGCTGGAAGATGCGCTGCTGCTCGTTCTCCAGCAGCCGCGCGTTGCCAAGCGCGATGCTAAACTGGTTCATGATCGCGCTCAGCACGGCCTCGTCGTTGGCGCCGAAGGCGGCAATCGCGGGGCTGCGCACATCCAGCACGCCGAGGATCGCGCGGCGCAGCATGATCGGCACCACTAGCACCGAGCGCACACGCGCATCGTCGGGCAGCAGCTCCACGAAGCGCTCATCCTGCGTCGTATCGTCCACGCGCAGCGCCTGGTGGCTGCCCATCACCCAGCCGATCAGGCCACGATTTATAGGCAGGCGGGCGTCGCTGCGGCCGCGGCCATTGGTGCCGCCCACCGACGACTGCACCAGCAGGCTGTCGCCATCGCGCAGCAGCAGGCTCACAGTAGGGTAGCCAAACTGCTGCTGGATCATGTACACTAGCAGGCGCGTCACCTGCTCGGGGGCCATCAGCTCGGCGATGTAGGTATTGATCTCGTTGATCTTGCGCAGCTCCTCGGCGCGGCGCGCAAGCAGCTCCTTCTGGCGCTGGGTTAGCCGGAACAGCTGGGCGCTCTCCAGGGCCACGGCGCTCTGGGCGGCCACCGAGCTGAGCAGCTCCACGTGCTCGTCGCTGAAGTAGCCGGGCGTGTGGTGTACCAGGGTGATCACGCCGAGGGCGCGGCCCTCACGCAGCACGGGCATTGCCGCCACGGCCCGCACGTTGCTATGGATGTCGCTGACGTTGAGCCAGCGCGCATCCTGGCGGGTGTCGTGGATAATCACCGGCAGCTGCTCACGCAGCGCCCAGCCGGCCACGCCGTAGCGCAGAATATCGCCGAGCATCGGGGTGGCCAGGTTACGGCTGGAGGAGTAGCAGAGCGTGCGCTCCTCGTCGACATCGGTGAGGATGATCGAGGCGCGGATGGCGCCCACAGCGTCGGCGAGATGGTCGAGGAAGCGCGTGAGCAGCACGTCGAGGTCGATGCTGGCGCCGAGGTCGCGGGTAAGATGCAGCAGCAGCTCGGTCTTGCGCTGGGCGCGGGCGAGGCTGCGCTGGGCGCGCTGAAGCCGCAGCATGGCCCGCACGCGGGCGAGCAGATCGTCGATCTCCACCGGCTTCACCAGGAAGTCGTCGGCGCCGGCGTCCAGGCTGGCCACGCTGGCGCTGAGGCCGGCGGAGGCAGAGAGCACCATCACCGGCGTGAAGGGCTTGCTGCGGTCGGCCTTCACGCGGCGGGTTACCTCGTGGCCGTCAATGCCAGGGAGGCCGAGGTCGAGCAGAATAATGTCGGGGGTGATCAGCTGCAGGTAGGCGAGCGCCTCCTCGCCGCTGCTGGCAAGCGAGACGCGGTAGCCAGCGTGGACGAGCACATCGTGGTAGACGCGCCGGATGATCGGGTCGTCCTCGACGATCAGGATATTGGCTGGCTCAAGCATAGGCAAGCGGGAGATTGCTACAGGCTGTAGCGCATTGTGGTGCCGCAGGCGGGGTCTTGGCTCAGTATAGCATAGGGCGTTCCCCTGAGCCGTCTGGACCGCGAACCGCGCGAAAGGGTTCGAAGGGCGCGAACGTCTGGATCGCGAACCGCGCGCAGTGGCACGAACCGCGCGAAGCCGAAGCCGCATGCGGGCGGGCGGGTTCGCGGTGGTTCGCACCCGTTCGCGGCCTCCCGATCCAAACGGCTCGGGCATCTCGGCAGCTGCGCTTACACCATACCCGCGATCTAGCCCCTCGTGCTATCATATGGGAAGGGAGCCAGGAACAGGGGACATGCCGCGCAGCCCAGCGCGCTCCATGTGCCGAAGTAGTAGCGCACGTTCGAACGTTGGTACGGGTAGCGTACGACCGTGCGCTGCGTACCCCAGCTATTTCTGTGGATGATGCATGCACCAGATCGTGATGAAATACCTTATCGGCAATCGGTTATGCTGCCCGGCTATTGGCTATCGGCTATCGGCTATCGGCTATTTCACACCAGGACTGCGATGATAGCTGTTCTTCATGGCACATGGCTGCCCGCCGAGTCGCGGCTGTTTCTCTGGGGCGAGGTAGCGCAGCGCAGCGCCCGCCGCAGGCGGCAGGGCAAGCTTCCCGCGCACCCCGCCCAGCTGCCGGTGGAGGCCCTGCACGAGCGCCTGGCCGGGCTGCCCTCCAGCATCGCCGTGCCCCCCGAGCGCGAGCTGACGATCTGGCTGCCCGCCGTGGGCAGCGCGCCGCTGCCAGGGCGCGAGCTGCGCGCCGCCGGGGTGGAGGCGCCGCCTGGCGTGCCCACGCTCGCCCCCTGGCGCGTGCGCGGCCTGCTGCTTAGCCCCGAGCAGACGATCGATCTGCTGCTTGGCCTCGCCACCGCCGCCGACATTGGGGGCGACCTGCGGGTCTGGCGCGTCGCCACGCTGCTGGTGGTGGAGCTGGTGGCGGGCCAGCAGCTGCTGCCTGGCCTGGTGCGTGATGGCCAGCGCCTGCGCGCAGCCTGGCAGCCGCGCCCCGACCCCGCCACCGCCGGGCGCATCGCCGCCCTCGCCCGCGCGCTGCCGCCGCTCTGCCGCGCCGTCGTGGACGACCCCGCCAGGGCGCTTCGCCCGCGCGATCTGCTCGACGCCTTTCTCGCCACCGTCGCCGACGCCCTGGTGCGCGACCTCGCCGCCAGCGATCAGACCCTCGCCCCGCGCCTCAACCGCCTGCCCAAGGGGCCGCTCCCGCCGGGCGCCGCCTGGCTCGCCGCCCTGCTCACCACCAACCCCGCGCTCCAGCTTCAGGGGCGCGAGGCCGACGAGCTGTTCAAGGCCTGGCAGGCCTGGGCCGGCCAGGAGCAGATCGCGGGCGACGAGAGCTTCCGGATTACCTTTCGCCTGGAGCCCCCACCCGACGAGCGCACGCCCTGGGTGCTGAGCTACATGCTCCAGGCCACCGACGACCCCAGCCTGCTCGTGCCCGCCGGCCAGCTCTGGCGCGAGCGCGGCCAGCTCTTTCACTACCTCGACCGGCGCTTCGAGCACCCGCAGGAGCGGCTGCTGCGCGGGCTCGGCTTTGCCGCACGCCTGGTGCCGCCGATCGAGCGTAGTCTGCGCCAGCGGGCGCCCGAGCAGGCCACGCTCTCCACCGCCGAGGCGTTCAGCTTCCTGAAGGAGGCCGCCCCGCTGCTAGAGCAGAGCGGCTTTGGCGTGCTGCTGCCTGGCTGGTGGGGCGGCCCTGGGCGCCTGCGCGCCCGCGCCCGCGCCGCTCCGCGCAAGGCCAAGCGCGGCGAGAGCCAGGGCCTGCTCAGCTTCGAGAGCATGCTCAGCTTTCGCTGGGAGCTGAGCGTGGGCGATCAGCCGATCGACCGGGCCGAGTTCGAGCGGCTGGTGGCGCTCAAGCAGCCCCTGGTGCGCGTGCGCGGCGAGTGGGTCGCCCTTGATCCCAACCAGATCAAGCAGGCCCTAGCCCTGATGGAGCGCGGCGGCAACCTCAGCATGGGCGAGGCGCTGCGCATGGGCCTGGGCGGCGCCGCCCCGCAGCTCCCCTCCGGCATCGCCTTCGATGGCCTGGAGGCCGAGGGCGCCTTTGGCGAGCTGCTGCGCCAGCTTACCGACAGCACCCAGATGGAGCAGCTGCCTCAGCCCGCCAGCTTTCAGGGCACCCTGCGCCCCTACCAGGAGCGCGGCTTCTCGTGGATGGCGTTCATGCGCCGCTACGGGCTCGGCGCATGCCTCGCCGACGACATGGGCCTGGGGAAGTGCCTCTTGGGATCAAGCCTGATCTTTGTGAACGGTACGCTGAAGACTGCCGAGCAACTTTGGGAGAACTATGCTGACGCTCCGGCCTTCGATGGCGAGGGGTTCTGGGGCGCGCCGAAGTCGGCACTGCTTGTCAATGCCATTAACACGACAACAGGCGCGCTTGTCCCTGCGCCTGTACAACGCCTGTATCGCCAGCTCGTTCACGAATCGCTACGCACAGTTCGCCTCGAAGATGGCAGCAGTATCACGATAACGCAGAGCCACAAGCTCCTTACGAGCAAAGGGTGGACAGCCCAAATCGGCGTTGGCGACTACGTCTGCGTGCCAGCCCGCCTGAAATGGGAGGGCGTGCCAGCCGATCTCGATCTTATCAGGCTGCTGGCGTGGCAGGTCGCGGAGGGCTCTTCCGCAGAGAAGGTTATTCCTGATCTGATCATGCAGTCCGATGATGCAGGTATACGGGTATTTTTGCGCAACTATTTCGATGCAGAGGCATCCGTGGTGCGCAGCATGGCGAGTATCGAGATTGCAACTGCATCGCCGGTGCTGATCCAGCAACTGGTGACCCTACTACGCCGCCTGGGGATCTGGATGCGCGTCTCGCAAAAGCGTAAACGCGCCACGAATGGCACTGGTATCTATCGGGTTTATCAGATTGGCGTGATCGGGGGCAATTCAGCGCGACGCTTCCTGAACGAGGTGGGCTTTGGCAGCCCTGATAAGCAGCAACTGCTCGAACAGATCTGCGCCACTGTGGCAAACACCAATGTTGAAGGCATCCCTGCGTCTGAGCCAGTGGCTGCGGGCCTTCGCGCAACTCGGCTGCCTGTGCGAATGTTTGGCATGCACAACACGGTGTATCTCAACGGCTCGCAGCAGTTCTCGCGGCGGAGCCTCGAACAAGTGGTTGCGGGCATGGATACTATTATCAGCGGCAGGGCCGAGCAAACGTATCGCCAGAAACAGCCATCAAGATGGACTGCACAAACCCTGGCAGTGTTCGCGCAGCTAGACCGTCAGGAGCTCAGTGCAACGCGCCAACAGCTTCAAAACCTGCTTGAGCAGGAAGTTTTCTTTTGTCGCGTCAAGTCAGTCGATGAGCAGATCCACGAGGGCTGGGTCTACGACCTTGAAGTCGCGGAGCATCACAACTTCGTCGCCAACAACATTCTTTGTCACAACACGGCCCAGACAATCGCGCTGCTGCTCCACGAGCAGGCCACGGCGCCCGGCCTCGGCCCAACCCTGCTGGTCTGCCCAACCTCGGTGGTGGGCAACTGGCAGCGCGAGCTAGCCCGCTTTGGGCCAAGCCTGAGCGTGCTGGTGCATCAGGGCGCCGAGCGCCTGCGCGGCCCCGAGCTGCTGCTCGCCGCCAACGACCACGATGTGGTGCTGAGCAGCTTCCCGCTGCTTGTGCGTGACCGCGACAGCCTGACCGCGATCTCGTGGCGCCTGGCCGTGATCGACGAGGCCCAGAACATCAAGAACAGCGAGACGCGCCAGGCCCAGGCGGCGCGGGCGCTGCGCTCGCAGGCGCGCGTGGCCCTCACCGGCACCCCGGTGGAGAATCGGCTCACCGAGCTCTGGAGCATCATGAGCTTCCTGAACCCCGGCTACCTCGGCGGCGAGACGGAGTTCCGCCGCAACTTCGCCCGGCCAATCGAGCGGGCCAGCGACATCGGGGCCGCCGCGCAGCTGCGCCGCATCACCGCGCCCTTCATCCTGCGCCGCCTCAAGAGCGACCCCACGATTATCTCGGATCTGCCCGAGAAGATCGAGATGAAGGTCTTCGTGCCGCTCACCCAGGAGCAGGCCACGCTCTACGAGGCCACCGTGCGCGACGCCTTGGCCCAGATCGAGAGCGCCGAGCAGGAGGGCGAGCAGACGCGTCGGCGCGGCCTGGTGCTGGCCATGCTCACGCGGCTTAAGCAGGTGTGCAACCACCCGGCCCAGCTGCTGAAGGATGGCTCGCCGCTGCCGGGCCGCTCGGGCAAGCTAGCGCGCCTGGACGAGATGCTGGAGGAGGTGCTGGCCGCCGACGACCGGGCGCTGATCTTCACGCAGTTCGCCGAGATGGGCGCGCTGCTCCAGCAGTACTTCGCCGAGCGGCTGTTTAGCGAGGCGCTGTTTCTGTACGGCGGCACGCCGGCCAAGGATCGCGACGGCATGGTGCGGCGCTTCCAGGCCCCCGAGGGGCCGCGCCTGTTTATCCTCTCGCTGAAGGCCGGCGGCGTGGGGCTGAACCTCACCCACGCTAACCACGTCTTCCACTTTGATCGCTGGTGGAACCCGGCGGTGGAAGATCAGGCCACCGACCGCGCCTTCCGGATCGGGCAGACGCGCAACGTGCAGGTGCATAAGTTCGTCTGCGGCGGCACCCTGGAGGAGCGCATCGACAGCATGATCGAGGGCAAGCGCGCCCTGGCCGCCCAGGTGCTCGGCACCGGCGAGAGCTGGCTCACCGAGTTCAGCACCGATCAGCTGCGCGAGCTCGTGGCCCTGCGCCGCGAGGAGATTAGCGACTAAGCAGGGAACAGGGAACAGGGGACAGCAGACTGCTCATTATCTGCGTAATCTGCGGATGCTGCTGCACGAGAAAGAGGCCGAGCCATGCCACCACGCCGACGCGACAACGACCGCTACAAGCGCCACCCGGAGCGGCGCCCGCGCCTGCCCGCCGACGGCATCAAGGCCAAGAGCCAGCGCGGCGACTTCGGGGAGTCATGGTGGGCCAAGCGCTGGATCAGCGTGCTGGAGGGCTTCGGCTACGGCGGCAGGCTCGCGCGCGGGCGCAGCTACGCGCGCGGCGGCGCCGTGCTCAGCATCGAGATCGGGCGCGGCCACGTGAGCGCCAGGGTGCAGGGCTCGCTGCCCCGCCCGTACCAGGTGAAGATCAGCCTGGCCCCGCTCGGCGACGCGCAGTGGGCCAGCGCTACCGGGGCCATGGCCGAGCAGGCGATCTTCGCCGCCAAGCTGCTGGCGGGCGAGATGCCGCAGGAGATCGAGCAGGCCTTCGCCGCAGCCAAGGTGCCGCTGTTCCCGCGTAACTCGCGCGATCTCACCACCACCTGCTCCTGCCCCGACCAGGCCAACCCCTGCAAGCACATCGCCGCCGTCTACTACCTGCTGGGCGAGCGCTTCGACGAGGACCCCTTCCTGCTCTTCGAGCTGCGCGGGCGCAACAAGGATCAGATCGGCGCGGCGCTGCGCGGCCGGCGCGCCGACACCTCCGCCGATGCCGTCTACGAGACGGCGCCACGAGAGCGGGCGCCAGCTTTGGCGGATCTGCTCGTGGGCTTCGATGAGCCCGCCACGCCGCTGGAGCTGATCGCACCCCACGTGGCCGCGCCCGAGGTGGAGGCGGCCCTGCTGCGGCGCTACGGCGCCCCGCCCGCAGGCGTGGAGGACGGCCTGCGCGCCGCCTACACCACGCTTACGCGCGCCGCCCTGGAGCGCCTGCTCGGCGGCGAGTGAGGGGGAGACAAGGGGACAGGGCACAGGGCAGGGTGATATGAAGTTGGTATCCGCTCGACCTGTTCCCTGTCTCCTGTGCCCTATGCCCTCGTATCACCCCCCCAGGCGGCGTGCCTCCGGCTCGTCGTCGATGTCGTCGGGGCCGTCGGAGTCGCCGAAATACAAGCCCTCGCCGCCATCGCCGAGAATGACGTTGAAGTTGCCGTCGCCCACGGCGTGGCGCAGCTGGGCCACCACGCGCTCGACGTTGTCGTAGGGGCCGTTGATGAAGAGCGGCTTGCCATCGGCGCCGCCGGTGGGCACCGGGGTAGGCTCGTCGCCGGGGTTTGCGCCCTCCAGCAGCAGCACGCCCTGGGCGAACACAGGGTCCGGCTTGAAGCCCAGGTTCGCGGCATACTCCAGGCCGCTGAGCAGGATTTTGGCGGCCAGGTTGAAGCTGGCAGGCGCCATGGGCTGCACCTGCACCGCGTGGGCGCGCAGGCCACTGTTGTACTCGGCCACGTCCTTAAAAAGCTTCACCTGGGCGCTCTTCACGCCGAGGCAGGCTAGATCGACCAGGAAGAGCCCGGTGGCGATCTTGCCCGAGTTGGGCGAGCGGCGCGCGATCAGCACGCTCGTAAGCGTGCCCGGCATCTCCCAGCCGCGCGCCACCAGCACCTCATGCACTGGCCAGCTCCGCGCGATGCCCATGCCGCCAACGGCCTTCGTGGGCGGCGCTGCGGCCTTGCCCTTTTTCTGCTTGCTCATAGAAATGCGCATCCTGTTGTACTATAAGATCCGCCGTGTGGCATTATACCTGGGTGGCAGCAGCGGTTGTAGGAGCTAGCAATGCGCGAGCGCGAACCTCTGGAGAGTTGGCTTATTTACAGCTCGATTGACGCAGAGCAGCCACGCTCGCCGTCTCCGGGCAACGATGGCAACGCCGCCCTCAGCAAGCTTGCCATGGCCCTGGCCGAAGCGCCGCCCGGCAAGCTGGACTTTCATCGTATCCGTGGCATCTACTTCAGCCGCTTTACCAGCCCCGACGTGCAGGATCACGACGCGCCCGAGGTGCGGCGGCTTTTCATAGAGGTCTGGCAGCGCGGCGGGCCTGGCAGCGCCTTTGTGCTCGAGGGGCTGATCGACGGCCTGGCCATGGCCGCCACCCCGGCGGCGGTGCCGTTCTGGCAGGAGCTGCTCGACCTGAGCCGCCCGCGCGATAAGGGCGTGACCGAGCGCCGGACCTACGCCCTAGCCGCGCTGGCCCTGCTCGCGATCGCCCGCGACGACCAGCCGGCCTACGCGGCGCTCCTGCAGGCGCTAGGCCATGCCGACGAGCATGTGCGCGCGATGGCCGCCTTCTACCTTGCACGGGCCTACGGCGTGCCGGGGCGCCAGCTCCCCGAGCAGGTGGAGGCCGCGCTCGCGGACCACGGCGCCAGCGACCGCGCCTTCGCGCCGCGCTTCCAGGCCCGCATGGCTCTGCGCTACCTGGGCCTGCCCCTGCCCCACGACAACGCCGATGCTGTCTACTTCCTTCAGGTGCGCCTGCGCCCTGATCGCGCCACCCGCACGCTCGCCATCCTCCCCGACGCGACGCTCACCGACCTGCACTACGCCATCCAGGAGGCCTTCGGCTGGGACGCCGACCACCTCTACTCGTTCTTTATGAATGGTGGCCGCGACGATCCCCACTATGAGATCGGCTGCCCCGAGCTGGCCGACGACTGGGACTTCGGCACCTGGTCTATGACGCGCGACGGCGAGCCGGTGACGCTCGCCGAGATAGTGGCGACGACCACCGCAGACGACGACCGCGCCGAGGAGGACGAGGACGATACGCCGTATGCCTCGAACACGCTGCTCAGCAGCCTCGGCCTGGTGCCGAAGCACAAGTTTAGCTACTTCTTCGACTTCGGCGACAGCCACCTGTTCGATGTGACCGTGCTCGGCGTCGAGCCGCGCTTCGACGATGGCGAGTATCCGCGCGTGATCGAGGCGGTGGGGAGTGCGCCAATCCAATATGCTCGCTACGAGGACGACGACGAGGATGGTGAGGAGGCGTAGAACCTACCCCAGCGCCGCCAGCGCCCGCTCCACGCTATCGGCGGGGCTCACCTTCACCTCGGCCTGCGTGATCATGCC
>JAYUYB010000048.1:0-2183 GCA_043752655.1 Chloroflexota bacterium | reverse complement strand
TCAACGAGGGCGCTGTTACCTACTGGGGCGAGCTGCGCAAGAAGAGCGATTCCTGGGCCTATAAGGCTCTGATCTCGATCGCCGCGCACTACAATTTCTCGCTCGACACGCCGTGGGATCAGCTTACTGAGGCGCAGCGCCACGCGGTGATCCACGGCAGCGGCAAGGAGAAGCTTCGCTTTACCTGGAGCAGCGAGAGCGGCAGCCGGGGCGAGTTCTACCGCGTATGGGAGGGCGTGGCCGCAGAGATCCGCCGCCGCTACATGCAGACCGGCAGCGACTCGGCCCGCGAGTTCTACGTGCAGTATATGAGCGAGCAGCCCTGCCCCGCCTGCAATGGCGCTCGCCTGCGCCCGGAGAGCCTGGCCGTACTGGTGGGCGGCATCAGCGTGTGCGAGGTGAGCCGCAAGAATATCACCGAGGCCTACCAGTGGGTGCGCAGCCTCTCCCACGCCGCCGACGGCACCGCCCTAGACGAGACCCAGCTCCAGATCGTCGACGATGTGCTCAAGGAGATCCGCGAGCGCCTCGGCTTCCTCAACAATGTCGGCCTGCACTACCTCACCCTGGAGCGCCCCGCGCCCACGCTCTCCGGCGGCGAGGCCCAGCGCATCCGCCTGGCCTCCCAGATCGGCTCCGGCCTCGTCGGCGTCATGTACATCCTCGACGAGCCAAGCATCGGCCTGCATCAGCGCGATAACCGTAAGCTGCTCGGCTCGCTGCTGCGCCTGCGCGATCTCGGCAACACCCTGATTGTCGTCGAGCACGACCTGGAGACCATGCAGGCCGCCGACTGGATCATAGACTTCGGCCCCGGCGCCGGCATCAAGGGCGGCGAGGTGGTGGTGGCCGGAACGCCTGCGATGGTCGAGCGCCACCCGGACTCGCTTACGGGCCAGTATCTCAGCGGTCGCCTCTCGATCGCCGTGCCTACCCGCCGCCGCAGCCCGCTCTCCACCGGTACGATCGTGGCCCGCGTCGATGCCATCGCCGCCTCCGTGCCGCAGCGCAAGGGCCGCCCCGCGCGTGTGAAGGCCGCGCCGGGCGAGACTCTGGCGGCAGAGCAGGAGGCCTGGCTCAGCGTAGAGGGCGTGACGCTCAACAACCTGCGCGACGTGAGTGTGCGCTTCCCGCTCGGCTGCTTTGTGGCTGTCACCGGCGTGTCTGGCTCCGGCAAGTCGTCGCTGATCACCGAGACGCTCTACCCGGCCCTGGCCAACAAGCTCAACAAGGCCCAGCTCAAGCCCGGCCCGCACCGCGCCATGAGCGGGCTGAACTACCTCGACAAGGTGATCGACATCGACCAGCAGCCGATCGGGCGCACGCCGCGCTCGAACCCGGCCACCTACGTCAAGCTGTTCGATATGCTGCGCGAGCTGTTCGCCAGCACCGCCGAGGCCAAGCTGCGCGGCTACCTGACCGGGCGCTTCAGCTTCAACGTCAAGGGTGGCCGCTGCGAGACCTGCGAGGGCAACGGCGAGATCAAGATCGACATGCAGTTCCTCGCCGATGTCTGGGTGCGCTGTAGCGAGTGCAAGGGCCGCCGCTACAACCGCGAGACGCTCCAGGTGAAGTACAAGGGCAAGACGATCGCCGATGTGCTCGATATGGACGTGCAGACGGCCCTGGAGTTCTTCGAGAAGGTGCCGCGTGTGCGCCGCATCCTCCAGACGCTCCACGACGTTGGCCTGGACTACGTCAAGCTCGGCCAGCCCGCCACCACGCTCTCCGGCGGCGAGGCCCAGCGCGTCAAGCTGGCCAAGGAGCTCGCCCGCGTCGCCACCGGCCGCACCGTCTACATTTTGGACGAGCCCACCACCGGCCTGCACTTCGCCGATGTGCAGCACCTGCTGCGCGTGCTCCACCGCCTGGTAGATGCCGGCAACACCGTGATCGTGATCGAGCACAACCTCGACGTCGTCAAGACCGCCGACTGGGTGATCGACATGGGCCCTGAGGGCGGCGACGGCGGCGGCTTCGTGGTGGCCGAGGGCACCCCCGAGCAGATCGCCATGTGTGAGGAATCGTACACGGGCCAGTTCCTGCGCGATGCGCTGCACATGAATGAGGAGCGGCGGGTGGCGGCAGACTAGGGGCGACCGGGAGAGGGGGAGACAAGGAGACCGGGAGAGGGGGAGACATCTGACGGCAAACAGGAGCTGTCTCCTTGTCTCCTTGTCTCC
>JAYUYB010000047.1:0-2187 GCA_043752655.1 Chloroflexota bacterium | reverse complement strand
GATGATCGGCTTACCCCAACTAACTGGAAGATGCCGCCGCGCCCCGACTCGGCGGGCGGCGCGATCGGCATGGTGGCCAGCAACACGCTCGATGTGAGCGCCGATATCATTACCAGGCTGAGCCTCAACACCAAGGCGAACTATTCGGGCCTGCAGATCCTGCAGTCGGCCAATAAGCTGCCCAACGCCACCTTCCGCTATCAGTTCACCACTGAGGAGCAGAAGGACGACCAGAAGCTCAACGAGCGGCTACAGCTCGAGCAGCAGCAGATGCGCTCGAGCTGGGTGTCATCCCCACCAGTTGGCGGCTTTAGCCAGCAGGTCGTCACCCAGACCGTCACCACCACCCTGACGCTGGACAAGGCCCAGCTGAACTGGCACCCCAGCGGCTTCTATCTGGCCGAGGGCTACGCCGTGCCCTCGCTCTACTGCGTGCTGCGCACCTGCGGCACCTACACCAAGCGCGACTCCAATTACCTGAATCTGGCACCCAGCTTCGCCTTCGACATCTTCCCAGCCGCGCTCGACGGCTTTATGAGCCTGACCGACAGCGACGGCGATGGCGGCTTCCGTATGGCCTGGGATACCACCTTCCCCGACCTGAAGGATGCCGACGGCGACCGGCTGTACGGGCGTGCGTCCGGCGGCTCCGATCCCGGCGACAACGCTCCCGACAGCGACCGCGACGGCCTCTCGGACCAGTACGAGCTTCAGCAGGCCGCCCTCGGCCTGAACCCGCTGCGCGCCGATAGCGACAACGATGGTCTGAGCGATCTGGAAGAGATTCGCCGCAACCTCGACCCCGCCGTCGCCGATATGGATAACGACGGCCTGACGGATAGCGCGGAGCTGGCCGGCTGGGAGATCATCTACGGCTACGCGGCCAACGATACGCCCCTGCGCTTCCGCGTTACCTCCGACCCCCGCGACCCCGACACCGATAACGACGGCCTGCTCGACATCCGCGAGCAGATCTATGGCTTCAATCCCCGTGTGCTGAGCAGCAACGAGCCGTTGCAGATCCAGTCGCGTCTGAATGAGTCCGACGGCGTCAACGACGGGATCGTGGCTGCCGGGAGCAGCGTCGGCTTTAGCGCGGTGATCTCCAGCACCCTGCGCGACCGCTTCGCCCTTGGGTTGTTCGAGGCCGATCTGGAAAGCAGCGCGCCCAAGCCGGATCTCAGCCCGACCGCCTATCGCCTCGGCCCGCTGTCCAGCGCCACGCTCGCCGGCACGCTCGACCTGAGCGCGCAGACGGCCACAACGACTACTAATATCCTCACCCGCGCCGGGGCGATCATCGCCGATGTGCAGCAGCTCAGCGGTGGCCGGGTGCTCTGGCTGCCCTTCGAGGAGCAAGACAGCGCCGCCGGTTTCGCCGACGCCTCGCCCTTCGGCAATAACGCCACCTGCGTGGGCGGCGCCTGCCCCGACGTAACAAACGCTAGCTACAGTGGCCGCGGCCTCAGCTTCGCCGACGGCAAGGCCCTGAGCGTTGCCCATAGCCCGACCCTCGCCGCCACCAGCTTCAGCCTCTCGCTCTGGGTCAACCCCGGCGACAGCAGTGGCAGCTACCGCCCGATCATCGAGAAGGCGGGTGGCCCGAACAGTCAGGTGACGTTCCACATGGGCATCGCCGCCTCCAGCGACAAGCTGCGGGTTGTCGCCGACAGCGCCGACTGTAGTGTGCGTGCGGTCGATGGCACCTCGCTTTCCGCCCTGACAATGACACGTTGGAACCTGATCACGCTGGTGGCTAACGGCACCAGTCTCAAGCTTTACGTCAACGGCACCGAGGACGGCTCGTGGGCGTACAGCGCCGGTCTGTGCGCCAACAGCGCCCCACTCAGCATCGTCGGCCCCGCAGGTGGCGCCCTCGATGAGGTGGCTTTCTTCCCCTACCCGATGACGCCCACGCAGGTGCAGGAGCAGTTCCGCGATCCTGTGCTCCGGCTCGCCTTCAACGGCGGCACCAACGACAGCTCCAGTCTGCGCCAGCAGGTGACTAGCGACGGCAATGGGCGCCTACGGATCGCCAATAGCCGCGACGGCGATCAGGTGGGCGTCTTCGGCAAGCGCAACTGGCTTGATGTCGCGACCAGCGCGAGCCTGAACATGGCCCAGGGCAGCGGTCAGTTCACCCTCGCCGCCTATGTGCGCCCGGTGCCTCTCGCCCCCGACAACGGC
>JAYUYB010000046.1:0-5652 GCA_043752655.1 Chloroflexota bacterium | reverse complement strand
TCCCTACGGCACGCGGGTGTTCGTAGCGGTGGGGCGAGGCGTGGCCGACGGGTCGAGGTTGAACTCGTTGTCGGGTGTGCCGGTGGGCGCGGGTGTGAGCGGGACCACAGGCGTACCGGGCACGCTGGCGCGCCCGCAGTCGGTCTGGCCAGGGAGACAGAGTAGCAGCACAAGGTCGTAGCGCACAAACTGGTTGCCGATGTCGCCGGTGTTCTTAATCTGTACGAAGTAGAAGCCGTCCACGTCGGGGGTAAACTCGACCTGCGAGTCGAGGCTGTTGCCGCCGGGGATGTCGTCGTTGAAGTCGATCAGGCTCACGCCGTCGCGATCAGTCAGGATGATCACCGTGTCGGCGCCGGCCTGGGTCTCGCCGTTCACCACATTGCGGCCCCGGTAGCGCCGGCTGTCTGTGTAGATGATGTAGCGCTTGGCGGCTTTGCCGAAGAAGACAACCCAATCGGCGTCGCCGGCGGGGCAGAGCTTACGATCCTCCTGAAGCTCATTCGACGTGAGCAGCTTGCCCTGCTCGGGGAGCCCATCGGGCTCGAACAGATCCTGGCAGATCTCACGCACGAGCGTGGGGGTGGGGCCGTAGCTCTCGCTTATCAGGGCGACAACATAGAAGAAGTTCACGCCGCCGCGGCCAGCTGTGTCGCGGATGCGGACGTAGTAGCGCCCGTCAACGGGGATGCGGATGCTGATACGCGGCCTGATGTCGCCGGGGTTGGGGTTGGCCGGGTCGCGGTTGAAGAAGTCGTCGTTGAAGGCGATGCTGTTCAGGTCCGGGTCGAACAGCTCGAGGCTCAGGTCGATGCCGGGGTCCATGCGCGAGATATCGACCGTGTAGATCTTACCGGCAACGCCGCCGAAGACCAGCCAGTCCTCGTCGCCAGCGGGGCATATCGTGCGCTCCTGCGCCGTGTTGATGTCGATCACCTTGGCCGAAGCGGGGTTACCGTCGCCCTCGAAGCCATCGCGGCAGACCGGGCCGCGCGTGGCGGTGGGGCCAGTGGTGCCGGTGGCGGTGACGGTGGGTGTTGGTGTGGCGCCGGCCACGATGACAATGAAGGAGCGCGAGAGCGTGAGCGAGGTCGGAGAGTTCGAAAGCGCCTGAAGAGTCTGGTTCAGCTGCGCGCCGGGTATGGCAGCGGCAGGCATATTCACTTGTACGTCGAACTCGACGGGAGTGTTAGCGGCCACAGCGATCTGATTACCCCCTGGAAAGGCGAAGGTAACGTTGCCGTTCGACACACTCTGACTGAGCGTAAAGGTACGCGCCTCGACGGAGGTAAGCCGGAAACGCACTGTGCCCGAAGCATTAGGTGCAATAGTGATCGGTGGGATGGTCACAAGCTCGAGGGCGTTAGCCTGCGCGAGCGGCGCAGCGACAGCAGGCAGCTGCTGCGCGGCGATTAGAAAGACAACGAGGATAGTGAAGGCGGCAACCGCAGCGTTGCGCAAATGTGGGCGACGCTTCATCAGGGCACGCTGCTCCGGCTAGAGGTGGAAATCGCCCGCATTATAGTCCTGGTTCGCCATCGGTGTCAACCGTTTACGCTGATAACACCCGAGCGGTTTGGTGCCCAGAGACGTTTGGACCACGAAGGCGCGAAAGGGTACGAACCACCACGAATTCGGGCGCGGCCTGTTCGTGTTCGCGCCCTTCGCCGCCTTCGCGCGCTTCGTGGTCCAGACGATTCGCGCCCTTCGTAGTCCAGACGATTCGCGCCCTTCGTGGTACAGACGGTCCTGGTGTGTTCTACACGCTGCGCCCCACCGCGCTCGCCACGGCCGCCAGGCGCGGCATGAGGGCGGCGAAGTTCTCGGGGTTCAGCGACTGGCCGCCGTCGGACTTGGCGCGGTCGGGGTCGGGATGCACCTCGATGATGATACCGTCGGCGCCGGCGGCGATGCTGGCCAGGGCCAAGGGCGGCACCAGGTACCACTTGCCGGTGCCGTGGCTCGGGTCCACGATCACAGGCAGGTGCGTGCGGCGCTTGGCGAGCGCCACGGCGTTCAGATCCAGCGTGTTGCGGGTAGCAGTCTCGAAGGTGCGAATGCCGCGCTCGCAGAGGATGACGTTGGGGTTGCCCTGGGCCAGCACGTACTCGGCGGAGAGCAGCCACTCCTCGATCGTGGCCGAGAGGCCGCGCTTGAGCAGCACGGGCTTGCCAGTGCGGCCAACTTCTTCGAGCAGCTGGTAGTTCTGCATGTTGCGGGCGCCGATCTGGAGCAGATCGGCGTAGCGCGCCACTAGATCCACGTCGTTGGGCGTCATCACCTCGGTGACAACGGGCAGCCCGGTCTCGTCACGCGCCTGGGCCAGCAGCTCCAGGCCGCGCTCGCCCATGCCACGGAAAGTGTAAGGCGACGAGCGGGGCTTGAAGGCGCCGCCGCGCAGCATGCTCGCGCCCGCCTCGCGCACGGCCCGCGCCGAGGCCATGATCTGCTCCTCGCTCTCCACCGAGCAGGGGCCGGCGATCACGACACAGTTGCCGCCGCCCACCAGTACGCCGCGCACATCGACCACAGTGTCTAGGGGGCGCAGCTCCCGTGAGACGAGCTTGTAGGGCTGGGTGATGCGCACCGTCTCCTTGACGCCGCTGAAGTGTTCGAGCTCCTCACGCAGGGTGGGCGGGATGAAGGCGCCCACCACGCCGATCACGGTGCGCTCCTCGCCGCGCACCAGGTGGCCGCGCAGCTGATGCTCCTCGAGCCGCTCGATCACCGCCGCGATCTGGATCTCGTTCGAGCCTGCCTGCATCACGACGATCATAGCCTCAACTCCTTCTTCTACTCCATAAGTACTGAGTGCTGAGTACTGAGTGCTGAGTACTGAGTGCACGGTGTTGCTTATGTGGTTCATAGGGTTCTCTTCTGCTGAGTGCTGAGTGCTGAGCTCCGGACAGCATGCCTTGCCACCGACAGGGATCAGCACGCAGCACTCGCTACTCAGCACTTTTGAACGCGGCCAGGGCTGTGGCGCGGTCCGGGCGCAAATTCGTTGCGCCGTTGATGTAGACGTGGACAAGCTCGTTGGCGGTGCGCTCGGTGTTCCAGTGGATGAGCACGCGGATACAGGAGCGCAGGCTGCCGGGCACGTGCATCTCGTGGCCGCAAAGCAGGGCGGTGTCGATCCAGCCGAGGGCGCGGGCGGCCACGGCGGGAAACTCGGCGTCCAGATCGGTGGTGGTGGTAAAGATGGCGCTGGCAATGTCGTCGGGCTGGATGCCGTTGCGCGCGATCAGGAGCTCGAGCAGCTCGTGGGTGGCCGCGAGGATCGCCTCGCGCGTGTTGGCCTCGCAGGTCGTCGCGCCGCGAATCCCTCGACAGCGAATAGTCATGGGGCCTCCCTGCTGTGGCGGACACACAGAGAGGGCGTGAGGCCCGGTGCCTCACGCCCTCTGAACGAGTTGTCTATCGACCGAGGTTTCTAGACAGTGCGAAGCGACCGGGCCGTATGGTGGCCGGTAAAGTAATAAAAGTAGCTAAAGCTGTTGCTCAGACGCACCATGCTCAGTCGCTCTCGCTTGTTCCCGTCGCTTCAGCCACGACTATAGCACGGCGGATCGCGCCCGTCAACTGGGCAAAGCCGTAAGGTCGCGCCGCATCGTCACGGTGTAGAGCTGGTAGCCGAGGGCGTGGTAAAAGCGATGGGCGACCCCGTTGCGCCACGCCGTGAGCAGCACCAGCTGGCTGGCCCCGGCGGCCTGGGCCGTGGCTTCGACCGCGCGCACCAGGGCGCGGCCAACCCCCTGCTGGCGCGCGGCCTGCTCCACGAACAGCTCGGTGAGCTCGGCGTAGGGCTCGGGGTCGCAGGCCGATGGCAGCAGGCGCAGGCCGGCCATGCCGACAACCTGGCCGGCGAGCTCGGCCAGGTAGATCGTCTCGTAGTGAGCGCGCTCGGCGAGGAACGCGGCGATGTAGGCGGGGGTGGCGCGGGCGTCGTTGAAGGCCAGGTTGAGGCGGTAGATCGCCTCGGCGTCGGCGGGGGTGGCCAGGCGCACCGTGATCGTCATGGGGGAGCCTCCTTAGGGCAAGGGGACAGGGGACAGGGTGAGCGACTATCGGCTCTGCCTGTTCCTCAGGGCGCATGCAACGTCCCGAGCAAACGCCAGTGGGAGCCAAAAATGGGCCGGAAATCTGCGTCATCTGCGGATAAAACGCCCGGTGGTCGGACTTTGCGGCGGCCCTGTCCCCTGTCACCTGTTCCCTGTCCCCTGTTCCCTATGCTATGATGGGCGCCCATGGCTACAACTGCAGGCAAGCTGGCCCGCCTCTCGGCCACCTATGTGGCGGGCGACATACTCACCAGGGGCGCCGCCCTGCTGCTGCTGCCGCTCTACACGCGCTTCCTCACGCCCGAGCAGTTCGGCATCGTGGGGGCCGCCGAGATGCTGAAGCAGCTGCTGATCATGCTGCTGCCGCTTGGCCTCACCGGCGCTGTGAACCGCTTCTACCACCAGCTGCCCGACGCGCTCGCCCGCCGCCAGGCCTTCGGCGCTATGTGGCTGGCCCTGATGATTGTACCCGCTCTGATCACGCTTGCGCTCGATCTCTGGGGCCGCCCGCTCTTCGCCGCGCTCTTCCCGCGCACGCCGTTCGACCCCTACCTGCGCCTGGCGCTCTGGACGGCCTACCTCCAGAGCGCCTTTGTGCTGCTGCCGCCGGCGCTGCTGCGGGCCAGAGAGGCGGCGCGCGGCTACATCGGCTACAACCTGGCCTTCTTTTGCCTCACCAACGGCCTGATCCTGTGGCGCGTCGCCGGCGGCGGCGGCGCGGGCGGCTATCTCGGCGCCCAGCTGATCGCCTCGGCACTGATGGCCGTGGTGGCCGTGGCTGTCCTGCTCCCCCACGCCTGGCCGGCACTGGCCTGGGCGGCGCTAGCCCCCATGCTCGCCTACAGCCTGCCGCTGGTGCCGCACTTCCTTGGCCACTGGGGGCTTGGCCTGGCCGACCGGGCGATCGTGGAGCGCTACGCCGGCCTGGAGCAGCTTGGGCTCTACACGCTCGCCTTCCAGGTGGGCGCCGTGGCCCAGCTCGCCGTGACGGCCGGGATCAACGCGCTGCTGCCGATGTTCGCCCGCGCCGCGCGCGACCCGGCCGAGCTGGCGCGGCTGCCCCGCGCCGCCACGTACTACGCCCTCGCCGCCGCCGCCGTCGTACTCGCCCTCGCGCTCGCCGCGCAGGACGTGCTGCGCCTGCTGACGCCGCCCGCCTACCACGCCGCCGGCCCTATGGCTGTGCTGCTGATCATCGCGGCCATGCCGCTGGCGCTCTACTATCTGCCCATGAACGCCCTGGCCCAGACGGCGGGGCGCACCGCGGCTATCCCGCTGCTCACGCTGGCCGCCGCCGCCGTGAGCCTTAGCCTCACGCTGCTGCTGGCGCCCCGCTACGGCGCCATGGCCGCCGCCGCGAGCACCGTGGTTGGCTACAGCGCGCTGCTCGGGCTGCTGCTGCTGCTGGCGTGGCGCCGACAGGTTGTAGCCTTTGAGTATGGGCGCATTGGCAAGATCGTGCTAGCCCTGGCCATCAGCCTGGGCGTCGGCCTGCTGGCCCTGCGCCTTGGCCCGCTGGCCAACCTGCTGCTCGTGCCCCCGCTGCTGCTGGTGCTGCCCCTGGCGCTCACGCTGCTCGGCTTCTGGCGCG
>JAYUYB010000045.1:0-12922 GCA_043752655.1 Chloroflexota bacterium | reverse complement strand
CACTCCGGAGCTGCGAGAGCAGCTGGAGGCGGCCTTGGGCGCGGCCGGCTACACGCGCAGCTACGACGAACGTCAGCCGCTGAGCATCGGGGTCACAGCCCAGCTCAGCGTCTATCAGGCGCCAACACCGTAAACCGGTCGGCAACCCTTTTGCGCGCATACTCTCTGGAGGCTGGACCATGGGCAAGTGGCTTTTTATTGCAGCCCTCGTGCTCGGCGGGCTGGCGCTTAATTTCCTGCTGCTCACGCGGCTACATACGCTGATCTGGCCCTACCTCTGGCCGCAGCCGGCCATCTACCTGCTGGTTGGGCTGCTAGTTGCGGCGCTGTGGGTGCCCGAGCTAGCGCGAGGCCCCTGGCCGCTGCGCATCATCGGCCCGCTGATGATCTTCATCGGCCAGTCGTACCTCGTGCATAGCTATCAGTCGCTGCTGGCGGCGCCATCGCTGCCCGCAGCGCTGCACTTTGTTGGCTTCCTGCGCACACTCCTGGTGATGAGCCTGAGCTTTGTGAACCAGATGGCCCCGCGCAACAACAAAGTGGCGCCGCCGCTGCCCGCGAGCCTGCCCTATGTGGCAGCCGTGATCCCCACCTACGGCGAGCCGGTGGCCATCCTCGAGCGGACCGTGGTGAGCCTCAAGGCGCTCGACTACCCCCGCGAGCGGCTGCATATTGTGATCTCCGACGATGGGCACCGCGAGGAGGTGCGTCGTCTGGCCGAGGCGCATGGTGTGGCCTACAGCCCCGGCGCCCAGCGCGACGCGAAGGCTGGCAACCTTAACAGCGCCCTCGCCTACCTGGAGCAAGCCTTCCCGCAGGCAACGCTTGTGCTCACCCAGGATGCCGACGAGCTGATCCACCCCGAGTTCCTGCGCAAGATCGTGGGCTACTTCCGCGACGAGCAGATCGCCTTTGTGCAGACTCCCAAGGAGGCCTTCACGCCCAGCGGCGACCCCTTCGGCAACCGCGACCGCATCTTCTACGATGTGCTTTAGCCGGGGCGCAACGGCAGCGGCGCCGCCTTCTCGTGCGGCAGCGGGGTGCTCTGGCGCATCGGGGCGCTGCGCGCAATCGGCGGCTTCTCCACCTGGAACATCGTGGAGGACATGACCACCTCGTACTTCCTGCACTGCGCGGGCTACAGCTCGGAGTATCACAACGAGGTGCTGACAGCCGGCCTCTCGCCAGACGACATCCCCGGCCTGCTCAAGCAGCGCGGCACCTGGGCCGCCGACACGTGGCGCTGGTTTATCTTCCAGAACCCCTTACGCGCCCCGCGCCTTAGTCTGCGCCAGCGGCTCCAGTACCTGGAGCTCGGCATGTTCTATGTCTCGTCGGTGCTCTTTATGCCGCTGCTGATGGTGACCCCGGCCATCTCGCTGCTCACCGGGATCTTTGTGCCGATCGAGGGCGCGGCGCTCTTCCCGTGGGTATTCGCGAGCGTGCTCTACTATCTTGTGCTCGCCCGTGGCAACCTGACCTACCTATTTCGCATGTGGCAGTACTGGATCGGCCACTGGCCCACCTACACGCGCGCCTTCTTCATCGCAGCTCGCTCGCGCACAGCGAAGCCGAGCTACAAGGTGACCCGCAAGACGCGGCAGGATGGCTTCTACGGGCAGCTGGTGTGGCAGCAGTTCGCCTACCTGCTCGTGGGGGCGCTGCTCACGCTGCGCGCGCTCTTCTGGATGGGCGAGGTGAGCCTGGCCACGCGCATGGTGAATGTTGGCGCACTAGGCTTCTACATGTTGATGGTGAGCGGGATCTGTGGCGCGGCGTTCTACGGCACCAGCAGCGCCACCTGGCGAGTCATGCTGCGCGATACGAGCCTGCGCCTTACGCAGTGGGCGCGCGTGATGGTACGCGGCCTGCCTACTATTGCGCGGGCGAACTACTGCGCGGCGCTGCCGGGCGACCACGCGACGGTGAGCCAGCCTGTGCTCCGCGAGGAGGAGTTGATGACAAGGCAGGTGGGCGACTAGGCAAGGCAACAGGGAACAGGGACGGCCAGGGCGCAACATTGGCCTGCGTTGGGGCGTCGTAGTGGCAGACAACAATCCCGGCGGCGCGCAGTCGCCGGAGTCTCACACATGGAGGAACCCCAATGAACAACCGACGCATCACCCGCAGCCAGAGCGATCGCATGATCGCCGGCGTGGCGGGCGGCCTGGCCGCCGCTTTTGGGATCGACCCGCTGTTTGTACGGATCGGCTTTGTGGTGCTGACACTGCTCAACGGTGTGGGCGCGCTGCTCTACCTGGCCCTCTGGCTGATCGTGCCGAACGAGGGCAGCCTGAGCGCGGGCCGCAGCACGGTGCATGAGGCGATTGCGGAGATGCGGGCGTATGTTGAGTCGCTGATCACGCAGATCCGGGGGGCATTCTCGCGGTAGAGCGAGGTGAGTGTAGACGGTAGAAGGTGCCGGGCCCTACCAGGTGCGGATGCAACGTCGGCGTTTGTGGCCCTCACCCCTGCCCCTCTCCCTCAAGGGGAGAGGGGTTCTCTGCATGTGGATGGGGTCCGTCTATCGTCTACCGTAGCGCCTGGCGTGTTATACTTCCATTATGCAAGACTATCTTGACCAGATCGACACATGGCTGGCCCGTGGCGAGCAGGTGGCGGTGGCCACAGTGGTGCGCACCATGGGCTCTTCGCCGCGCCAGGTGGGCGCCAAGATGCTTGTCGCCTCGGGCGGGGCCATGGCCGGCTCCGTGAGCGGCGGCTGCATTGAGGGTGCCGTCTTCGAGGCATGCCAGGAGGCACTCGCCACGGGGCAGGCGCGCCTGCTGCACTTCGGTGTCGCCGACGAGACCGCCTGGGAGGTTGGCCTGGCCTGCGGCGGCAAGATCGATGTGTTTGTCGAGCCGCTCCGCTAGGGGCGGCTGGAGCTACGCCAGCAACCCTATGACGACGATCTACTCAGCATTGCGCGATGCGATCCGTGCTGGCCGTGCGGTGGCCACCGCGACGCTGCTGGCGGGGCCGGGCGCCGCCGGCGCCAAGCTGCTGCTCTGGCCCGACGGCAGCGCCGAGGGTAGCCTTGGCGACCCGGCGCTTGACGCGCGCGTCCGCGCCGATGCAGCGCCCTTGCTCGCCCGTGGCGAGGGCCGCCTGCTGGAGTACGCCGAGCTTGGGGCGACCGTTTTTGTGGAGAGCTTTGTGCCGCCGCCCAGCCTGTTTATGGTCGGCGGCGTGCATATTGCCGTCGCCCTTGCCACTATGGCGCAGGTGGTGGGCTTCCGCACCGTGGTGGTAGACGCGCGCTCGGCCTTCGCCAGCGAGGAGCGCTTTGCCCATGTGGACGAGCTGGTGCTCGCCTGGCCCGACGAGGCCCTTGAGGGCCGCCTCGACGCCCGCAGCTGTGTGGCCGTGCTCACCCACGACCCAAAGCTCGACGACCCGGCACTGCGCGTGGCGCTACGCTCGCCGGCGCGCTACATCGGTGCCCTCGGCAGCCCCAGCACCCACGCTAAGCGCCTGGAGCGCCTGCGGGCCGAGGGGTTCTCCGAGCAGGAGCTCGCCCGCATCCACGGCCCCATTGGCCTCACCATTGGTGCGAAGACGCCTGAGCAGATCGCGCTGAGTATCCTCGCGCAGATCGTTCAGGTGCAGCGGGCCTAATAGCATTGCAGGAGTAGAGTTGCCTATGGATGCCAAGCTGGCCGGGATGCTCTACGAGGGTGCGCTGGCGCTCCAGCAGGGCGATAAGGGGCGGGCGCGCGAGCTGCTGCTTCAGGTGGTGGAGGCCGACGAGAGTAGCGTGGAGGCCTGGCTCTGGCTCAGTGGCGCCGTTGACGACCCGGAGGATCAGCGCACCGCGCTTGAGAATGTGCTTGCCCTTAACCCCGAGAACGAGCGTGCGCGCTATGGGATCGGCCTGCTTGATGGCCGGACGTAGGGCCGATAGCCGAGCAGTCCGCTCTGCCTGAAGAGACACAATGGAGGCGCAGAGCAGACAGATAGCGGCCAGTGAGCCGATGCTGCCGCTCTGCGCCTTTGTGGTGAGGAGCTTGGGCGCCTTGTTGGGGCTTCTACGCCGCCTCTTGTCCGATCCAGTAGTTGTTGCGCCGCACCGTGTTGACGCCACGCACTTGCACGCCAGCGTACTCGGTCAGTTCGGCCTCGTTGACGAGGACGAGGGTAGGCCGCACGCCTGGCCAGCGGTAGCTGTAGGCAGCGATCGCCTCCTCGATCTTCTTTACCACCGAGAGTTTGGGGTTGTCGTCGTACCACATCAGGAACGGTGGGCTCTTCACCGACACGGGGCGCCTCCTCACCATTGCACGTGCCAGGTTCCGGCACGCAGGTCTTGAAACAAGGTGCAGCGCCGTGCGTCGGCGCAGCGCACCGCGAAATAGCGTCGATCAGCGCGGGCGCCGCGCCCGTATGCCTCCCAGATCCGTTCCACGCTGGCGATGCGGTGGAGCGCCCCGTGGTGGCGGAAGCGGGCCGGCAGAAAGCCGTAGCGCCGCTCGCTCAGCTCGATGGGGGCGGCGGCAGGCCGCAGCATACGGCGGGCTAGCCGCCATGGCGAGGGGGCGGCGGTGCGCCAAGTCAGCATCATGGTTTGCCTCACGGGGGTGGGATTACTGCTAACCTGATTATAGGCGAACGTTTGTGCGGTGTCAAGCTTGAGATTAAGGCGGTGTCTGTGCTATCATCACGGCGACGAGCAGCGATGTGCTGGCGAGGAGCGCGATGGCCTACCCTGAGTCTGTCACCCCGGCGGAGCGGGCGCGCCTGCAGAAGCAGCAGCGCGAGCTGCTTGGCGCCTTGAAGACTGTCAACGCGAAGTTGGCGGATCTTTCGTGGACGCTGGCGGAGCTGGAGCAGCAGATCGCGGCCCTGGCCGCCGACCAGCACGCCCAGCACGAGGCCGCCGCCGCACGGCGTATCGGCGATCTCCAGCGCTGGCGCAGCGCCATCGAGGAGCGCGTGCTGCGCCATATGTTTCGCGCCGACGCCCTGGCCGCCGAGCTCGCCGCCTTGCTCATCTACAGATGACACAGATTTCCGGGCCATTGCGTCCGGCCACCAGCAGGGCGGGAATGGGCTGGAAATAGACCGGAAATCTGTGGCTTAGCCTGCGCAATCATCACTCCAGGATTAGCTCCCCACTGCGCCCGCCGCGCTTCTCCGTGAGGCGAATGTCGCCGATGCGCATGCCGCGATCAACGGCCTTGCACATGTCGTAGATCGTTAGGGCTGCCACGCTCACTGCGGTGAGCGCCTCCATCTCTACCCCCGTCTGCCCGCTTGTGCGCACCGTCGCTGCGATTAGCAGCGCGCTCGCTGTCGCGTCTGGCTCGATCTGCACGCTCACATGCGAGAGCAGCAGGTTGTGACAGAGCGGGATCAGCTCCGGCGTGCGCTTGGCCGCCATAATCCCCGCCACCCGCGCCACCGCCAGCACGTCGCCCTTCGGCATCCCCCCGCTAAGGATCAGGCGTAGCGTCGCAGGCTCCATGCGCACGCTGCCCCGCGCCACCGCCTCCCGCTGCGTCGCGACTTTGTCGCCCACATCCACCATCTGCGCGCGGCCCTCAGCGTCCAGATGGGTCAGCTGCGCCTCGTTTTCCTGTTCGCTCATGGCTTGCTCCTTTGGCTCCAAGTATAAGAATCATGAAGATGACGGAAATGAGCCGCAAAAATGCTTGAAATGGTGGTTTAAGTGGTATATAATGGGAAAGATTGTGGGGGAAAGTGGAGGGAAGTGGGGAAACGTACATCTGTTCGATTATAAACCCCTGCCACCAGGAGCGGCGCTGTGTTTCTAGGCGAGTTCGAGCATTCGATCGACGACAAAGGCCGCGTGGCCGTCCCCGCCCGCTTCCGCGAGGTGCTGGGCGAGCGCTTTGTCGTCACCAAAGGCTTCGACTCGTGCCTCCAGGCCTTCCCCATGCCTTACTGGCAAGAGCTGCGCGAGAAGGTGGATCGGCTGCCGATCAGCAGCCCCGATGCGCGCAACCTGCGGCGGCTGATGTTCGCGCCAGCCTCGGATGTCGATATTGATCGCCAGGGCCGTGGTTTGATCCCCCAGAGCCTGCGCGAGTACGCTGGCCTCGCCGAGCTGGTTGTGATCACTGGCATGGGCAACTACTTCGAGCTCTGGTCGCTTGAGCGCTGGCGCGCCACGCAGGAGTTCATCAGCGCGAACGCCGCCGAGATCGCCGGGAAATTCTCCGAGCTTGGGATCTAACCCTTTACGCTGTAGCCCGCACAGTTGAGAGTATGCAGCACGATGAAGCCAACAGTCAAGTGCAGAGCGTCAAGCGCCGCTTTCAGCATCGCTCGGTGCTCCCCGACGAGGTGCGCGCTGCGCTGGCGCCGCGCCCTGGCGCCAGCTTTATCGATGGCACGCTCGGCGGCGGCGGTCACGCCCTGGCCCTGCTTGGCGCAGCCCAGCCAGGTGGCAGGCTGCTCGGCATCGACGCCGACCCTGCGGCCCTCGCTGCTGCCCACGCTCGCCTTGTCGATGCAGGCATGCCGACTATGAGCTACACGCTGCACCACGGTCGCTTCGGCGACATGCGCGCCATCGCTGCGGCCCACGGCTTTGCCGCCGTGAGCGGGATCTTGCTCGATCTTGGCGTCTCGTCGCATCAGCTCGACACGCCTGAGCGCGGCTTCAGCTTCAGCACGGATGGCCCGCTAGACATGCGGCTCGACCCGACACGCGGCCCCACCGCCGCCGACCTGGTGAACGGCCTGCCCGAGCAGGAGCTGGCCGACATTATTTATCGCTACGGTGAGGAGCGCGGCTCGCGGCGCATCGCCCGCTTCATCGTCGAACGACGTGACACCGCGCCCTTCAGCTCTACGGCAGCGCTGGCGGCCCTGGTGGCGCGCGCGATCGGGCGCGGCGGGCGCGACAAGATCCACCCGGCCACGCGCACCTTTCAGGCGCTGCGCATCGCGGTCAACGGCGAGCTGGATCAGCTAGAGGCGGCCTTGCCCCAGGCGGTGGAGCTGCTTGGCCCCGGCGGGCGCCTGGCGGTGATCAGCTTTCACTCGCTTGAAGATCGGATTGTGAAGCTGTTCTTTCGCGCTGAGTCTGGCTACGGTGGCAGCATGAACGAGCAGACACCGCGCCTCGCGATCATTACGAAGAAGCCGATCGAGGCCGCCGAGGCCGAGCTTGCCGCCAACCCGCGCTCGCGCAGCGCCAAGCTACGCGTGGCCGAGCGGCTGCCCGCTGGGCCAGCCACCATCTGATACCCGGAGACTTCTCATGGCCGTCAACACGCAGCGCATGTCACCATCGATCGAAGGCGCCCGCGTGCGGCGGCTGGCGCTGCCGCGCTACCTGCGTCTCGACGGCGGGCGCTTTCTGCTAGGGCTGGTTTTCATCCTCTGCCTGATGAGCTTGATTGTCCTGGTGCAGACCGGAAGTGTGGCCACCAAAGGCTACGCGATTAGCGCGCTGGAGGAGCAGAAGGTGGCGCTCACCCGTGAGCGCTCGCTGTTCCAGGAGCGGGTGGCCCGCGCCCAGTCGCTTGAGCGCATCCGCCGCCGCGCCGAGCAGCTTGGCCTGCGCCCGATCACCAATGATCAGGTGCGCTATGTTGATCTGGAGGGGACAGGGGACAGGGGACAGGAGATAGGGGCTCGGGCACCGAGCACCGCCCCGCCTGAGGAACCGTAAGCCTTTGAATTCTTTGCCCCGCCCTTTGCGCTCTGCCCTCCCAGTACCCTGTGCCCTGTACCCTGCCTATGGCCACAAGTAGCACAACCAGAGCTGAGCCCCGTGATGTAGCCGCCGCGCCTGTGCGTGTGCGGCTTGCGCGCTGGCGGATCAACGTGGTGCTGCTGATCTGCCTGCTGCTGATCGGCCGCATCGTGCTGCGCCTCGGCGAGCTCCAGATTGTGCGCCACGACGAGCTGCGCGAGCAAGCCTACCAGGAGATCAACCGCCAGATCCCGCTGCTGCCGACCCGTGGCGTGATCACGGATCGCCTTGGCAATGTGCTGGCGATGGACGTGGACCGCGAGAGTCTCTGGGTGATCCCCTCGCTGATCGACCAGGACGACGCTCCCAAGCTCGCGCTTACGCTCTCGGCCCTGGTTGGCAAGCGCCCCGAGGAGCTTCTGGAGGCGCTGACCGACCAGGAGCACTACTGGCTGCCGATCGCCCGCTGGCTCGACCCGAAGGTGTCCGAGCAGATCGAGACCCTCGAAGAGCCCGGTTTGCGCCTGCAGTATGAGCCGCGCCGCGTCTACCCACAGGGCTCGCTCGCCGCCCAGGTGATCGGCGCGGTGAACTATAACGGCGACGGCATCGGTGGCCTGGAGGGCTTCTTCAACGATGCGCTCAAGGGTGTTTCAGGCTCGACAGAAGGCCAGTTTGATCGCGCTCAGAAGCCGATTGTGATCGCGCCATCGCGCACGGTGCCGCCGCGCAACGGTGTGAATATTCAGACCACGCTCGACCCGCTGATCCAGTATGTGATCGAGCGCGAGCTGAAGATCGCGGTGGAGAAGCATAGCGCCGATGGCGGCTCGATCATTGTGCTCGACCCGCGCACGGGCGCGATTCGCGGCATGGCGAGCTGGCCGTTCTTCGACCCGAATCGCTACGACGACTTCCCCGAGAAGGTTTTTAGCAGCAATCCCGCCGTCACGGATGTGTACGAGCCGGGCAGCACGTTCAAGATGATCACGGTGGCGGCCGGCCTGCAGTCGCGCGCCTTCACCGCCGATACGCAGGTGAACGACACCGGCGTGATCTTCCGCTACGACCAGTCGCTGAGCAACTGGAACAGCGGTGCTAACGGCATGCTCGACCCGCAGAAGGTGCTCTACTACTCCAGCAACGTCGGCGCGCTCCAGCTGAACGAGCTTACCGGCCCCGAGAACTTTCACAAGGCCCTGCGCGAATTCGGCTTCGGGAAGGCTACAGGCGTCGAGCTCGGCGGTGAGTCCGACGGCATTGTGAACAGCTGGGGCGGGCCAAGCTTCAACGACCTGAACTTCCTCACCAACGCCTACGGCCAGGGTATCTCTGTCTCGCCACTACAGATGGTGCAGGCCGCAGGGGCCATCGCCAACGACGGCGTGATGATGAAGCCATACATTGTGGAGGAGGTTTGCGAGGCCGACAACACTAACTGCACGCCGACTGAGCCGGTAGTTGCAGGGAGGCCGATCGAGCCTGGCGTTGCCTGGACAGTCCGGCGCATGCTTGTTCACTCCGCCAACCACTACTCGCCCGTGGTCTGGGGGCCAGTGAATGGCGACTACGGCGACCAGTGGCTGGTGCCGGGCTACGAGGTGGCCGCGAAGACGGGCACGTCGAGCATCCCGCTGGATGGCGGCGGCTACGACCCGAGCTACACGGTCGGCTCGGTGCTGGGCTTTGGTCCCGCCGACGGCGCCCACTTTGTGGTGCTGGTGAAGATCGACCGGCCAAAGGACGACATCTGGGGCGTGGGCACGGCCATCCCGGTGTTCCAGAAGGTGATGGACGAGCTGCTGCGCTACGAGCGCATCCCGCCAGATCCGGCGCTGGTAAGCCCAGGCCAGGAGCAGTGATGCGTGTTTTCCTCCATTGGTATCAGCTCCTTCTCACCGGGCGCCGCAGGGCTGCGGCGGCTGGCAAGGGTGGAGATGCTATAATTGCCCCCGCTTATCCCCAACCAGAGGGGCTCGGAGGGCATGGTGCTACGACTGATCGATGTTCTGTTTGGGGTGCAGCCCAGAGGCACGCGCCAGCTGCCGCAGCTCTCGCCCGCGTGGCAGGAGCTGGGCGTTGGCGAGGCGGTGACCGACTCCCGCGAGGTGGGGCCGGGCACGCTGTTCGTGGCCCTGACAGGCGAGCACACCGACGGACACAATTTTCTGGCCGATGTGATTGGGCGCGGCGCACGGGGGGCACTTGTCGCCCATGCGGCTGTGGAGGCGCGACGCAAGGCCCTGGGCGAGACAGAGCGCTCCTGGGCGATTGTGGAGCCTTCTACTGCGGAGGGGCTGGCCGAAACGCCGCCCGACGCGTGCCTACTCATCGCCGTAGACGACCCGCTGATGGCGCTTCAGCGGCTGGCCGTCTACTATCGCGGACTGCTCACGCCGACCGTTGTTGGTATCACCGGTAGCGTGGGCAAGACCTCCACCAAGGAGGTCGTGGCGGCGGTGTTGAGCCGCCGATTCAGAACCTTAAAAAACCGACGTAGTTTTAATAGCGAGGCCACACTCCCGGCCACCCTGCTCCGGCTAGAGGACGACCACGAGGTCGCCGTGCTGGAGATGGGCATGTGGGCGGCGGGCGAGATCCGCTTTCTGGCGAGTCTTGCCCGGCCCCAGGTCGGGATTGTTACTAATGTCGGCCCCTCGCACATGGAGCGGCTGGGCAGCATCGAGGCGATCGCAAACGCCAAGGCCGAGCTGCCGGAGAGCCTGCCGGAAGATGGCTGGTGCATCCTGAACGCCGACGACCCACGGGTGGCGGCCATGGCGGAGCGCACCCACGCACGCGTCTTCACTTACGGCCAGGCGCCCACGGCCGACCTGCGGGCCGACAATCTCGTGAGCTACGGGCTCGACGGGATCGGCTTCGACGCGCACCACGCTGGCGCCACCCTGCCGCTGCGTCTGCCCCTGATCGGCAGGCACAGCCTGTATACGGCCCTGGCTGCCGCAAGCGCCGGCCTCGTGCTGGGCCTCTCCTGGCACGAGATCATCGCGGGGCTGTGTGACCCCACGGCACAGCCGCGCGTCACAGTAGTTGCCGCAGAGGGCGGCGCGACACTTATCGACGACAGCTACAACGCCGCGCCGCTCTCCACGCTCGCCGCCCTCGATCTGCTAGCCGATCTCCCCGGCCACAAAATTGCTGTGCTGGGGGATATGCTGGAGCTGGGCGCTGCCGAGGAGCCGGGCCATCGCCAGGTTGGGCGGCGGGTGGCCGAGCTAGAGGCCACGCTGGTGACGGTGGGGCCGCGCGCGCGCTGGATCGCCGAGGAGGCTGGGGCGAGCGGGATGCCCGCCGAGCGCATTCTGGTCTGCGCGAGTAACGCGGAGGCGGTGGCCGCCCTGCGGCCCATGCTACAGCCAGGGGTGAGCGTGCTGATCAAAGGCTCACGCGGGATGGAGCTTGAGCAGATCGTCGCTGCACTACATCGTGGACCCGAGGAGGAGTAACGTGGACGTCCTACGTGCGGTTCTGGTGCAGGACATGGCCCGTGCGCTGCTGCTCGCCGCTGCGGCCTTCTTTCTCACGCTGATCGTCGGCCTGTGGTGGGTGCGCTTCGCCCGCCGCCATAAGCTCGGCAAGCAGATCCGCATCGATGGCCCGCAAAGCCACATGACGAAGATGGGCACCCCCACTATGGGCGGTGTGATGATCGTGAGCACGGTTGTGGTGCTTACCGTAATCTTCAACCTGGTGGATCGCTGGTCGATGCTGCTGCCGCTGGTGGTGCTGATCAGCTTCGCGGTGCTAGGCGGCATGGACGACTGGCTCAGCCTGACGAGCTCGCGCTCGAAGACGCATGGCTTCACGGTGCGCTACAAGTTCTGGCTGATGATGGCTGTAGCCTTTATCGCCTCGCTGGTGCTGTACCTGCCAAAGCCGTTTGGGCTGGAGCACGAAGGCCTGGTGCAGATCCCCTTCGTGGGCGAGCGCAACATCGGCCCCTTCTTCATCCCGATCGCCACGCTGATCATCGTGTTTATCTCCAACGCGGTGAACATCACCGACGGTCTCGACAGCCTGGCGGGCTGGAACCTGACGCTATCGTTCGCCGCCTACGGCGTGATGACCTTCCTCGCCGAGCCGCAGCTGACGAACCTGATGGCCTTCTGCTTCACGCTTGTGGGCGCCTGCGCGGCCTTTCTGTGGTACAACGCCCACCCGGCCCAAGTCTTTATGGGCGACCTCGGCTCGCTCGCTTTGGGCGCCACGCTGGCGGTGGTGGCGCTTCAGTCGCAGCAGTGGCTGCTGCTGCCGGTGGTGGGGATCGTCTTCGTGGTCGAGGCCTGCTCAAGCATGATCCAGACGGGCTACTTCAAGTGGACGCGGCGGCGCTACGGTGAGGGCAGGCGCGTCTTCAAGATGGCGCCGCTGCACCATCACTTCGAGCTGCTGGGCTGGAGCCAGGTTCAGGTGACGCAGCGCTTCGTGCTGATCGGCGCCGTGGCCGCGATGGTCGGCATCTCACTCGCCATCACGCTCGCCGCGCCCGCCGTCCCCCAGCGCGCAAACCAGCCGCCAACGACGCAGGTGGTGGAGAGCGGGCAGTAGGGAGACACGGAGACACGGAGACAAGGAGACAAGGAGACAAGGAGACAAGGAGATGGCCTGTGCATGCCGTTAGGCGCTCCGTGTCTCCCGGTCTCCCCAGCGAGCGTAGCGAGCGATGCTCCTTGTCTCCGGGTCACACTATGCAACTTCACGGCAAGCGCGTTCTCGTGATGGGCCTCGGCGTTCACGGCGGCGGCCTTGGGGTGGCGCGCTGGCTGCTGCGCCAGGGGGCCGCTCTGACGGTGACGGATATGGCGAGCCCCGAGGCTTTGGCCGCCCCGGTGGCCGCACTGGACGCCGCCGCCGCAGCGCTTGGGGCAACCGTTCAGTACACGCTCGGCGAGCATCGCGAGGCGGACTTGGCGGGCCACGAGATCCTGGTCGTCAACCCGGCGGTGCGCCCCGGCTCGCCCTGGCTGGTCGTGGCCCAGCAGGCCGGCGCGCAGATCGAGACCGAGATGACGCTGTTCTTCCGCGCCTGCCCCGGCCCGATCCTCGGCGTGACTGGCACGAAGGGCAAGACGACCACCACGCTGATGCTCGCCGCCATGCTGCGGCAGCGCCACCCCGACACTGTTGCCGCCGGCAACCTGCGTGTCTCCGCCCTGGAGGCGCTGGACAGCATCGGCCCAGGCACGCCCGTGGTGCTGGAGCTTTCTAGCTTCCAGCTGGAGCGGCTGGGCG
>JAYUYB010000044.1:0-2197 GCA_043752655.1 Chloroflexota bacterium | reverse complement strand
GCGCAGGGCAGCCTGTTGCAGCAGCGTGCGTGGGGCGAGCTGAAGAGTGGCTTTGGCTGGCAGGCGCGGCGCGTGGCGGTGCTGCGTGGCGATGGCGTGCTTGTGGCCGGAGCGATCCTGCTGCTGCGCTCACGCTTCGGACTCAGCGTTGCCTACACACCGCGTGGCCCGCTGCTCTCGGGCGACGCCGCCGTCGATACGTTGCTGCTTGCGGGTCTTGAGCGCCTTGCCCGCCGGGCGCGGGCTGTGCTGCTGCGCCTGGAGCCAAACCTCACCGAGGACGACCCCGCCGCCGACATAACGCATACCTGGCTGCTGCTTCAGGGCCTCCAGCCCGCCCCGACGATTCAGCCACGCAGCTCGATCCACGTGCAACTGGCGCCGTCCGAGCAGGCGTTGCTGGCCGCGTGCTCGAAGGGTCATCGCGCCGATATTCGGCGGGCCGAGCGTGGCGGGGTGACGGTGCGCGTCGGCGGTGAGGAGGAGCTCGGGCTGTTCTACGCGATCATGAGCGCCACCGGGGCGCGCGCCGGCTTCGGCATCCACAGCGAGGCGTACTATCGTGCCGCCTGGCAGCGCTTTCAGCCGCGTAGCCGCCTGCTGGTCGCCGAGCTTGATGGGCGTGCTGTAGCCGCCCACATGCTGTTCGCCGACACGCGCACTGGCCTGTATCTCTACAGCGGCGCCGACGAGGCGGGCCTGAAGGCGGGGGCGAACCACCTGCTGGAGTGGCACGCGTTGCGTTGGGCCAAGTCGCTTGGCTGCGTGCGCTACGACTTTTGGGGCGTGCCCGACGCGCTTGGCCGTGTCGCAGCTGCCCCCGACGAGGCTGCCCGCAGCGCGCTGGAGGAGCAGGCGAAGGGCGACCCGCTCTATGGCGTCTACCGCTTCAAGAAGGGCTTTGGAGGAAGTGTAGTGCGCTACCTGCCAGCCTACGACCGGGTGCTGATCCCGCCGCTCTACGGGCTCGCGCGGCGGAGGATTGACTGAGCACCACGGCGCTTTTGACGGAGATCTGCACAATTTCTACCACGAAGGCCACGAAGTGCACGAAGGCCGGTTGTATGCCTTCATCTGCTTCGTGGCCTTCGTGCGCTTCGTGGTACCCCCAGCAGGGGCTTCTTCCGACGCGTGTTAGCGCTTGCCGCGGGCCTTGTCCCAGGCGTACTGGATGCTGTCCTTGAACTGCTCCCAGGTGCCGGGGTTGTGCTCCTCCCAGCGCGTGCGGGCGTCCGTCTCGACAGTGCTCCAGTCGCTGCCGCTGTAGCGCTGATCGCCGGCCAGCGAGTAGCCGTACTGGTAGACCGGCTTGTAGTCGTCGTAGGTGTAGCCGGCGCTGCTGAAGGTGCGCTGGTAGTGGTCGCGGTAGTCGGTGTCGTAGGTGTCGTAGCTAGAGATCGCGCCGATCTCGTTGCCCATTGTTGGGTCGCCCATACCGACCAGAGGCCGCCTGATCTCGTTAGCCATCATGCTATCGCCGCGCATGGAGGTGCTGCCGGCCATGCTGCCGGCCATGTTGCTGCCGGCCATGTTGCTGCCGGCCATTCCGGTGGTGCCGCTGCGATCCAGCGGCTCGGTCTTGTCGTCGAAGCCAGTCCAGCCGCTGCTGCGCCACTGGGTCGAGCGCTCGTCGATGTCGATGGCGTTGTGGCGCTGCAAAACGTCGTGGGCCATGCTGGCCATGCTGTCCTCGGCGTTCACGGTGACGAGCGTGCCGCCACGGCGCACACCCTCGGTGTAGTACTCAGCGTCCTCTTTGGGCACGCCAGTGCCAACCAGGCCGCCCATCAGGCCGCCAGTGGCTGCCCCAATGCCCGCGCCCAGGGCGCCTGCGCCAACGGTGGCAGTAATTGTGCCGATGCCAGCGGCGAGCGGGCCGGCTGCAAGCACTGGGCCGATGCCGGGGATGGCGAGCAGGCCCGCGCCCACCAGCAGGCCGAGCGCCCCGCCGAGGACTGTTCCACTCACCGCACCGGTGCCAGCGCCATCTGCGGCAGCACTTTCATCGGTGGTGCCAGTGGTGCCGACCATGCGCTCACGCTCCGCGCCGTGGGTGCTGTCGTTAGAAACGACGCTGATGTCCTTGCGGTCGAAGCCGCCGTCGATCAGATCCTGAACGACATGCTGCGCCTCGGAGTAGCTATCGAACAGGCCGACTACTGTCTTTGCCATGGGAACCTCCTTAGGTGTCTTCAGC
>JAYUYB010000043.1:0-5673 GCA_043752655.1 Chloroflexota bacterium | reverse complement strand
GATTAATTCTATAGTTAACAGTGTAAACTCATCCGAGCGATATTCATTGGATAATGAGGGATGTATACCGTCATCCGCTATGCAAATTGAATTAACTTCAAAAGAGAGCTTATCCTATGCGATCGCGAGGAACCGAGGCGGAAACACGATACATTTACAACGTATAGACACGGAAATCCCGCCGTGTTTGGGTGGGGTAATAGTTTCAAGCCCAGAGTTACTGAAAACATTTACCGCACTGCACATAAGGTTTTAGATTTCACCCCAATTTGTCGTTAGCTCCTCAGTTTTTCGGTAGCTACAGGTTACGCGCAACGCTAATACTACAATGAGACCTTGCTGAGCAAGGCGTTGGGACGCCAGGCGTTGTGGCGCGCTCACCACGGCCCGCAAGGGCCACGGCACAGCACGTAGAGGCCGCAGCAACCCTTCGCAGGCCGCGTGATCCTGGCGGCTCAGCCAGCCACTGCGCAGCACCACGCCAGTGAGCAACTCACGGATGCACCAGAGCTGCGGCGCACTCTCTTCGGGAGCCAGGTCGTCGAGCGCGATCACGAGCCCGCCATACGGCGTTGCCGCCGCATGCAGCCGGGCGCTCTGCGGCGTTCATGACAGGCCAGCACGGGCAGGTAGGGATTCTGATAGCGGGAGCGGACCTGCGCCTCCGACAGCTGCAAGTGTGGGGCAGATCGGCATGGATCTCGCCAAAGGTGGCGTAGCGCAGCTGGCGCAACCAGCCAGGGCACGGCGCTGTCCCTCGAAGGCATGTGGGACGAGAACGTGGGGACGGGCGTCGTCAAACAGCACTACCTCCTCGATAGGAAGGTGGTGGTGACATGAGACCCAAGAACTGGTCAAGTCAAAATGTGAGATTCCTCGGATTTTGCCTTGGCTTCGAGCCAGGCCGTCTTGAATATCTGCGGGGCAAGGTCACCCAGGCTGCTGTGTGGGCGAAAGGTGTTGTACTCCTGGCGAAAGGCGCTGAGGCGCAGCCAGGCTTCGGCCACCGTTTTGAAGGCGTGCATGTTTAGGCACTCGTCGCGCACCGTGCCGTTGAAGCGTTCCTCCTTGCCGTTTTGCCACGGCTTGCCAGGGTCGATATACTCGGTCTGTACGCCACATTCCGCAAGCCACAGCTTGAGCGCGGTCGCCACGAACTCCGGCCCGTTGTCGCTCCGCAGATGCGCGGGCGGGCCGTGCTGGCCAAAGAGACCGGTGAGCACGCCGATGACCCGCTCAGCCGAGGCCGTTGGCGCCACATCCAGGGCCAGTCCCTCACGCGTGAACTCGTCCATCACGGTCAGAATGCGCAGCGGGGTGCCATCCATGAGCGCGTCCTCCACAAAGTCGTAGGCCCAGATATGGCCCGGATACAGCGCAATCAGGCGGTTCGATGGGGTACGCTTCGGGCGCGGCCGGCGCACCCGCTTGACCTGGAGCTGCTTGAGTTTCCACAGCCGGCGCACCCGCTTCTGGTTGACTCGCTCCTCACGTCGGATCAGGGCGCTAATCCGACGGTAGCCATAGCGCGGGTGGCGCGTGGCCAGCTCCTGCACCTTGGCGAGCAGCGGCGCATCATCGGCGGGATGGGCGACATAGCGGAAGGTCGACCGATGGACACCAATCAGCTGGCAGCCTCGTTGCACCGCCAGGCCGCCGTCCGTAAGGAACTGGACTGCTTCGCGTTGCTCGGCCATTGTCAGCCCTTTTTTTGCAGCAGTTCCTTGAGCAGATCGAGTTCAAGGACGCGCTCGGCCAGGAGCCGCTTCAGCCGGGCGTTCTCCTTTTCAAGTTCCTTGAGGCGCTGGGCCTCGTTGACCGCCATGCCTCCATACGACCGGCGCCAGCGGTAAAACGTGGTTTCAGTAATCCCATACTCACGGCAGACGGCGCCAACAGTCTGCTCACCCTTCTCGGCCTGGTCAAGGATTTTGATGATCTGCTCGGCGCTGAACTGGCTGGTCTTCATCGGGCCCTCCTCGTGGGAGGATCCTAACATATCGAACTGGCCAGTTCTTGGGTCTCAGGACAGTGGCGGTGCGCCGCACTGCCAGTGGGAGTAGTACCCTCACCTATCTGCACGGCGATTCACTCGGCAGCGTCAGCGTGGCGACGATCGCAGGTGGGGGCGTCGTCAATCAGCAGGAATTCGACCCCTGGGGCAAGCCGCGCAGCGGGGACATCCCCGAAACGAACCGTGACTACACCGGCCAACTCCGTTACGATACCCTGCGTGCTACTATGGAGTGGCACAGATCGCTTCCAGAGATCCGTTTCAAACAGGGCGTGAGGAGCAGCATATGAAGACCGAAATCACCCCCCCGCATCCGCCCCACGCTGACGGCCGCTGAGCGACGTGCCATTCTCGCTGAGGACGACTCCTACGCACGGGGCGACGCGCGGCGCGGCGCGGCGCGCTCTTGCGGCGCCACGGCCTCTACACCTCGCAGCTCGCCAAATGGCGGCAGCGGCTGGCGAAGGGCGAAACCAACTTGGCGCCGAAGCTGCCTGGCCCGGTGCCCCAGCTGCCCAACCCGCTGGTGGCGGAAGTTGCCCGGCTCCCGCGTGAGACCGCGCGCTTACAGGCCGAACTGACCAGGGCCGAGACCATCATCGCGATCCAAAAAAAAGTCGCGACGCTGTTGGGGCGGCCCTCGACCCCCGCACCCGCCGCGCCGCGCTCATCAGTGGGGTGAGCGCGCTCCTCCCGCTGGTGGGGGTCGTGGCGGCGTGCCGCCTGCTGGACGTGCCCCGGCGTACGTTCTATCGCCCGCAGGCGGGGCCACTCCCACCGCGCCCAGCGCGGGCGCGGGCATCCCATCCACGGGCGCTTTCCCCCGCAGAGCAGGCCGCTGTCCGAGCGGTCCTCAACACCGAGCGCGTTGTGGATCAGGCGCCTCGCACCGTGTACGCGACCTTGCTCGATGAAGGCGTCTCTCTCTGCCACTGGCGCACCATGTATCGCGTGCTGGCGGCAGATGCCGCCACGTGCGAGCGCCGCGCCATCCGCCGCCACCCCGTCTACAGCCGTCCCGAACTGCTCGCCACCGCCCCCCGGCAGGTCTGGAGGTGGGACAGTACCACGCTGCGGGGAGCGGTTGCGGGTGTCTGGTACAGCCGCTATGTGGTCCTCGACATTTTCAGCCGAATGATCGTTGGCTGGTTGCTGGCCGACCGCGAAGACGCCCTGCGGGCGGAGCACCTCCTGGCTGACGCCTATGCGCGCGAAGGGGTGGCCCCCCAGCAGGTGATCGTGCATGCCGACCGGGGGGCCCCAATGACCTCGAAGGCGGTGCGCGAGTTGCTGCTCGACCTCGGGGTCAGCCGCTCGCATAGTCGACCCAGCGTCTCGAACGATACTCCCTACTCGGAGGCGCAGTTCAAGACCATGAAGTACGGACCGACCTATCCTGACCGCTTTCCCAACCTGGCCGAGGCGCGGGCGTGGGTGCGCGCGTTCGTCACCTGGTACAACACCGCGCATCGCCAGAGTGGCATTGGCTTTCTCACCCCGCTGGCGGTGCATCAGGGGCAGGCTTCCGCCGTGCTGGCGGCCCGGCAGGCGGTGCTCGATCTGAGCTACGCGAGTCATCCCGAGCGTTTCGCGCGGGGGCGCCCGGTGCCGATTGCGGTCCCGTCGAGCGTCTGGATTACCCCCCCAAGACCGGTGGACCGCAGTTCGCCGTTGGCTGCGACACCGGCTCCTGCGCCGCTGGCGGTCCCGGCGTCAAGGGTCTCAGCCGCAGCGCGGCCCCTTGACGCCGGGCCGTCCAGCGGCGATCCTCAGCCGTTGCGCATCGTCCAACGCGAGCCGGTGTTCGTACCGTAACGCGTGCCCGCGAAGTGTGCCAAACCTATTGATACGTTCCGTTCCAACACCAGCCACCGTGCCATGCACCGTGCACCAGCACGAACGTGGTCGAGTTATCGTCTGGAGGAGCGACTATCTTGTTCATGTCAACCTCGCAATGTGAACTACTCACAAGCAGTTCTGTGTTCGCACAGCCTGGCCCGTTGCCGGTGTGCTACACGTGCGTTGATCATACGGGAGTGCGGGCGCTTCGCCCTAGCTCTGCGGAGCTGTTTTCGGATCTATTTTGCCCCTGGCTGCGGCGCAAACGCCGTGGTACACCGGCCCTATAGAGCTACTCGTTGGTCGGGGGCTATTATGAGGACACTGCCTGACGGCGGGTGCAGCAACGCGGGCCGACGACCACATAGCGCCCCCACACCGTCTGTCGCCGTCCATACCTCGCCAGAGGAGAGTCCGTCGACCTCACCCTAGTTCGCCGAGATCATTCTGCTCGCTCGCTACTTCACGCAGCAGGATCATCTGGTTTGGCACGGCGACCGACATCGAGGAGCTCAAGCAGGCCGAGGAGGCCCAGCGCGAGAGCGCAGTGCTCCGCCAGTTGGCCACGGCCCAGGATGAAGTGAGACTGCGCATTGCCCGCTACCTCCATGACCAGCTGGGCCAGAAAATGACCGGGCTGCTACGGGGGCTCAAGCGGCTGGAGCGCCGAGACCACAATCTCCGCCGCGTTCGAGCGCATCGGTCTGGGCGAGGGCCGGCTGCTGGGGCAGATTGAGGTGGCGCTCTTCCGGGTAGCGCAGGAGGCGCTGACGAATGTGCGCAAGCACGCCGAGGCGAACTACGTTGCTGTGATCATTGAGCGGCGTGGTGATCAGGCTGTGCTGGCGGTGGAAGACGATGGGTGCGGATTTGACGTGGACGAGCAAGCGACCGAGGGGGATCGCCCGTAGCTGGGGCTCCTGGGGATGCGTGAGCGCGTCGGGCAGCAGGGCGGCACAGTGGAAGTTGAGGCGTCGCTGGGCAACGGAACGACGGTTTTTGCATGCATCCCACTGGACCCACATATAGTCAGCACGTAGCCTTCAGCCGTCTCGTCGCACGAACCGCGCATTATCGGAAACAGTAGGGCTGGCTTGACCAGGCCTGCGTCACGATAGATACATTCTGACAACGTCTATCAAGAGAAGCGCATGGGAATAAGGAATCAAGCCACGACATGTATAACGACAGACTTCTTACGACCAGTAAAGTAATGCGCGGTCCTGGTGGTTAGCACACGCTCGGTGGTGAGGTGCGGAGAAACAAATTCAGTCCTCAGACCGATCTCCCATCTACCCCTATTATGGTATTTTAGGCATAACTAAAATACATTTTAGGAGTTTATATCTGACCTTTCGGGAGTGCTGGCGTAGGTTTGGTATTTTCCGCTTTCACCCTTCCACCGCCAAGGTTTCGCCGCTCAATTGGGCCTCAAACTGATAGAGCGTGGCTGGTAACTGGAGGAGATGGAGGATGCGTTGTTGGAGTGGGGTTAAGGCTTCGAGCACCTGGCCGAGCCGTTGGCCGCCCACCTGATGGATGAGCAGATGCAGATTGGTGAACATGCGCAACAAGCGCTCCGCCGTGGGTTGGGCCGTGGCCATCTTCGGGTTGCCCGGCACCAACCCCGCCAGGGTGGCCTGTTCGGCGGCAAGGGTGCGCCGGGCCTGCCACTCGATCAGGCTCAGCACCTGCAAGGCGATCAGCAAGCGCAGCATCAGGCCACGGATGCGCCACTCGATGTGCAGAAACAGCGGCAGGGCCGGCAGCCAGCCGCCTTTCCAGCGGTGATAGCCGTGCTCCACCGTCCACTCCTCCCG
>JAYUYB010000042.1:0-5674 GCA_043752655.1 Chloroflexota bacterium | reverse complement strand
CGTGGATTGTGCGGATCACCTCGTCGCGCTCCCAGCGCACGTCGGCGATGCCGAGGGCAGCGAGCTGGTCGAGCAGCTGGCGCAGCACCAGCTTTGCGTCGCCAAGTACCCCGTAGGCAACCGTGTAGTCCTTGTTGACATCCTCGGGGGCATTGGTGATCTGGGCGAGCGTTGCGGTGGGCGGCATGGCAACGGTGTAGGTGGAGCGCGTGAAGCTCGTGCCGATGCCGATCACGAGGTCGGCCCGGTCAAGGAAGTGATCAACCGTGTGGGGGCGGGAGCGCCCGCCGGTGCCGAGGGCGAGCGGGTGCTGCTCGGGGAAGGCGCTCTTGCCGTTGAGCGTGGTGAGCACCGGGATGGCGAGCAGCTCGGCCAGCTCGCGCAGCTCGGCGCAGGCCTGGGCGAAGAAGACCCCCTGGCCGGCGACGATCACCGGGGCGCGGGCGCGCAGGATGGCCTCGGCCAGCTCGCGGACATCGTGCGGGTCGCCCGCAGAGCGTAGGGGCCGCGTGGGCAGATAGGGGAAGTCGCCATCTGGCAGCGCCTCGTCCATCACGTCGGTAGGCGTCTCGACCAGCACCGGCCCGGGCTTGCCGCTGCGCAGCTGGGTGAAGGCGGTCTGGAGCAGCTGGGGCAGGCGTGCGGCGTGGGTGGCGTAGCCGCGCCACTTGGTAACCTCGCGCAGGCCGAGGGTGGCCTGAAAGTTCGGCGGCACCCCCTGCTCGTGGCGCTCGTACCCGCTGGGCAGCAGCAGCACGGGCGAGGCGTCGCCGTAGGCCTGGGCGATCCCGGCAAATGCGTTCTCGACCCCGGCGGCGTACTGGAGCGCGCAGACGCCGATCTTGCGCCCGTCGCTGATGCGGCTGTAGCCGTCGGCGATGTTGACGGCGACGCGCTCGGTGCGCGTGATGATCGGGCGAATGTCAAGGGCGGCTGCCGCGTCGATCACCGCGTTGTCGGGGAACGCGGTAAGCACGCTGACGCCCTCGCGCTGGAGGATTTGAGCGATGGCGGCTTTGCCAAGCACGGGCGAGCCTCCTCGTGTGCGGCTGCACAGACGCTGAGCGGTTTACTTGAACGTTCAATGGAACGATCAAAATATACATCGTGGCGGCATGATTGTCAAGCCTTATCCAGCTGCCCAACATTTATTTTTGCGAGGCCCGCTTCCGTGTCATGGCCCGAGATTTGCTTGCGGTCTCGTGGGCCAGATCGTCGTCGAATGGTCTGGTAGGCGGGACGTGGTACAGTGGTGACGTCACACCATCATCTGTAGAGGAGCGAGTCGCCGTGCGCCGTAGGTTTGTGCTGCTTATCCTGCTGCTCGCCGCCTGCACCGCCTCACCCGCCGTCCCTACCCCCGTCGCCCAGGCGCCCACCACAGCGCCGGCGCCCACAGCCACGCTGCTCCTCCCCACGGCCACCCTGCTCCTCCCCACGGCCACCGCAGTGCCCACGGCCACCCCAGTACCCACGGCCACGACCCTCCCTCGCTACGATCTTGTGCTCTCTGGCGGCACCCTAATCGACGGCACTGGCACGCCGCCCCAGCCGAACATGGCCGTTGCGATCAGCGCCGGGCGCATCGCCGCCGTGGGCCGCGCGGGCGAGCTTGCCTATAGCCTAGACACGCCAGTGCGCGAGCTGGGCGGCGCAACGATCCTGCCCGGCTTCATCAACGCCCACGCCCATACGGTAGGCCTCAGCGACACCGAGCTGCGCGCATGGCCGCGTGCCGGCATCACGACGGTCCGCGATCTGGGTGGCCCGCTCGCCGAGAGCACCACGCGGCGCGACCGCATCGCTGCCGGGGGCGACCCGAGCCTGCCGCGCCTGCTTGTCGCCGGGCCGCTCCTGAACGTCCCCGGCAGCTTCTCCACCCAGGTCTACGGCGTCAGCAATCGCGTGGCATTGGTGGAGAACCCAGCCGACGCCCGAGCCGAGACGGCGGCCATCCTCGACGGCGGCGCCGACCTGATCAAGCTCGCTGTCTCCGGCCGCACCGACGTAAGCTGGGCCGAGTTGTCTGATGCGGAGCTAGCGGCGATCGTGGCGACGGCGCGGGCGCGCGCTGCCCACGTGGTCGCCCACGTCGATCGGGCGGTGGCCCTGCGCCGCGCCGTGGAGCAGGGGGTGAGCAGCGTGGCCCACAGCCCCCGCGACCGCATCCCCGACGAGCTGATCGCCCTGATGGTGGAGCGCGAGATCGGCATGGTGCCCACGATTGCGGTCTACGAAGGGCTGGCGCGCGAGCGCGGCAACCTGGTGGAGTGGCGCCGCATTATTCAGCCGCTGCTCTACGACAACCTGCTGCGCTTTGCGCGGGCCGGCGGCACGCTGGCCCTCGGCGACGACTACGGCGGCGCGCGGGAGATGACAATCGGCATGCCCGCCGCCGAGATCGGCCACTGGCTCGCCGCAGGCCTCACGCCAATGGAGGTGATCGTCGCGGCCACCAGCGGCGCCGCCCGCGTGCTGGAGCTGGAGGGTGAGCTCGGCCGCATCGCGCCTGGCCTCGCCGCCGATATGCTCGTGGTGGACGGCGACCCGCTCGTGGAGATCGACGCCCTGGTGCGCCCGGTGCTGGTGCTGCACAATGGGCGCGAGGTGCGCTGAGCCTGATCAATCCACAGCTTTCACAGCTGTTCGCTCAATTGCCGGGACGAGCGCAGCAATAAATTAGGATCGATTCTGCCCCACATCTGTGCGACACTCATCCCACAGAGGCTGCTAATCAGGGAGGGTGGAGATGACTGAGCTGAAACCGGGCGCACCAGTGGCGATGGGGTACGAGGCGGTGCCGGCTGGCGGCGAAGGGCCGGGCGTGCTTGTGCTGCACGCGTGGTGGGGGCTGAACGACTTCTTTCGCGGGTTCTGCGACCGGCTGGCCGACGCGGGCTTTGTGGTCGTGGCGCCGGATCTCTGGGGCGGTGTGGTGGCGACGACGCAGGCGCAGGCCCAGTCTCTGATCGATCAGCGCGACGACGCAGCGATGTTCCAGGCTGTCTCCGATGCGCTCGCCTACCTGGAGGCCCACCCGGCTGTGCGTGGCGACGGCCTGGGCGCAATTGGCTTCTCGATGGGCGCGGCCTGGGCGATCGAGCTAGCCAGCGTGCGCCCCAAGCTGCGCGCCGTGACGCTCTTCTACGGCATTGGTGACGCCGACTTCGCCACCACCAAGGCCGCTTTCCTTGGCCACTTTGCCGACGACGACCCCTGGGAGCCGCTGGAGGGCGTGCAGCAGCAGCAGGCCGCCATGCGTGCGGTCGGCCGCGAGGCCAGCTTCCACTTCTACCCCACCACCGGCCACTGGTTCTTCGAGGCGGATCGCCCCGACGCCTACAACCCCGCTGCCGCCGCCCTCGCCTGGGAGCGCACGCTGACATTTCTACGCGAGCAGCTTGGCTAACTATGACGGAGGACGGTATCGAGCGGTACGCCCCCATCGTCCACCGCCCACCGTCTACCGTCTACTCATAGGCCAGCACCTCGCGCACGGTGAGGCGCGTGGCGGCGCGGGCCGGGAGCAGGCTCGCCAGCGTGGCGATGCCGAGCATGATCGCGAGCCACAGCGCCACGCCGGGCAGCGAGTAGACCCAGGTAAGCGGCGCGTTGAGCAGCCCGCGCCCGAAGGCATAGCACATCGCGTAGCTCATCGGCAGCGAGAGCGTGGCGCCGATCAGCCAGGCGAGCACGGCGATGGTGATGCCCTCGCTGAGCACGATCTGGCGCACTGCGCCGTCCGAGGCGCCGATGGCGCGCATCACGCCGATCTCGCGGGTGCGCTCCAGCACGTTGATGCTCATGGTGCCGGCGAGCCCGAGCCCGCCCACGGCGCCGATCAGCAGCGACATTACCGCGAGCACCGTGGTGAGGATGGTGAAGCGCTCGCTGAGGATGGCGCGATCCTCCGAGCGGCTGCGGATCAGCCGTAAGTCGAAGCCATCCGCCTCGAGCTGCTGCTCCAAGGCCGCCGAAATCGCCGCGTGTGTGGCGCTGTCGTGGCCCAAGGTGCCGATGCGCAGCGTGTCGGTGCGGCCCGCGCCGCCGGCCATCCGGGTGAAGGCGTCGAGCGGCACGTAGGCGAGGGCGGGGCTCACCGGCGGGATCAGCTCCTCGATGAAGCCCACAATCTGCCAGCTGCTCTGCTCGCCGCCGATCTCAAGCGTAAGCAGATCGCCAAGGCGCGTGGCGGGCGCCTTGGTGAGGTAGTTCGTGGTAAGCACCACGGCGCGCTCGTCCTCGGGCATCAGCCAGCGCCCGTCGGCCATGTTGGGCGCGAACATCGCCGTGTTAGCGGGCAGGGCGCGCAAGCTGAGCGCCTCGGAGGTGGAGCCATCGGCGCGCACGGGGAAGGCGCTGGCGCGCAGGAGGCTCTCTACTCGTGCCACGCCCGGCACGGAGGCGGCAGACGCGGCAACCTGCTGCTCGCGGTAGCTGTGGCTTAGCTGCACCTCCACGTCGTACTGCTGCGAGGCGATGCTGTCGTCCAGCGTGGTGTAGAGCGAGGCGTTCAGGGTCATCACGGAGATAAACACGGCGCCGCCAAGGGCCAGGGCCACCAGGGTGCGGGCGAGGCGGCCGCGGCGGCGGAAGGTGTTGCGCAGCGCCAGGCGGGTGGGGCGGCTCAGGCCGTGGATCATGCCGATCAGGCGGTCGATGCGGGTCGCGACGGTGGGCGCATCGGTGCTACCGGCCAGGGCCTCGCGGGCCGGGCGCGCCACCACGCTGCGGATGGGCACGGCGGCGGCCACAAGCGGCACGAGCAGGGCGGCTGCGGCCTGCATCGCAACCACCGAGGGCGGCAAACCGAAGCCGATAATATCGACGTTGAGCTGGCTGCCTATAAAGCGCGTGAGAAAATAGGCGGCCACGGCGGCGAGCGGCACCGCCACCAGCAGGGCCAGCATGCCGAAGGTGGCGGCGAGCACAAAGTAGAGCCCCGCGATCTGGCTGGCGCGGGCGCCAATCGCCTTCATAATCCCGATCTGGCGCGTCTGCTGCGTAAGGATGGCGCTGATCGTGTTGATGATCAAAAAGATGCTGACCAGCAGGGCCAGCACGCCCAGGGTGGTGAGGATGGAGAGCACCGTTGGCAGCACAATCTCGGCGGGATGCTGGAGCGGCGTGGGCACATCGGTGTTGAGCAGCTCGCGGCCGCCGCGCTTGATCAGCCGCTCCACCTCTGCTGCCACAGCGCGGATATGCTCGGCGTTGTCGCGGCCCTCGCGCACCACGATCTGAAGCTGGTTGTAGTCGGTGGGGCCGCCCAGCCACTCCAGCGTGTCGAAGGTAACATAGCCAAAAGCCTGGCCGGCAATAGGGGCGGGGAGCAGGCTCAGGTCGTGGGTGAGGCCGACAATCGGCAGGTCGCGGGCTGTCTGGCCAGCGATCAGCACGCGGATGCTGTCGCCCACGTCTGCCTTGGTTTTGGGCAGCGAGGAGCGCTCGATCAGAACGGCGTGTTTGGGTGGGGGCCACATACCCTGCCAGGGGCGCACGATCCCAATGCTGCGCACGCCGTCGTCGGGCAGCACGTAGAAGACCGCGTCCTGCCAGGTGCGCGGGCCGGTCTGGATGCGCAGAGCCACAGCGCGACGGCCTTGGGCCTCGGCCACGCCAGGGACATGCTTCGCCGCAGCCACAAGCACGTCGTCGAAGGGCTCGGTGGTGA
>JAYUYB010000041.1:0-5677 GCA_043752655.1 Chloroflexota bacterium | reverse complement strand
TCCGGTTGTAGCCGTCGAACTGCTGCGCGCTCTCGGCCTGGCGCCCAAACAGCTGCACGATCAGCATGCCCTGAAGCTGCTCGTTCAGGAAGCTCGTGGTGCGCGCCAGGGCTGTGCGCTCGCCAGTAGACGAGCGGCGGATGCGACGCCGGAAGAAGCCCGTCACCAGCACCAGCACGGGCAGCACCGCGAGCGCCAGCAGCGCCAGGCGCCAGTTGGTGGCGAACATCACCACCATGATCGCCACCAGCGTCACGCTCTCGCTCAGGATCGTCACCACGCTAGAGCCGAGCAGCGCGTTGAGCGAGTCGATGTCGGAGGTGACGCGGCCCACCAGGTCGCCCACCGGGTGTCGCGCAAAGAAGCCCTGCCCCTGGCGCAGCATATGCTCCAGCAGCCGCACGCGCAGATCGGCCAGGGCGCGCTGGCCCGCCTGCTGCAGCAAATAGACCTGGCCGATCGTCAGGACGAACACGGCCAGCGCCACGCCCGCGTAGCTGAGCGAAAGCGGCACAAGGCCCGCCGCATCGCCCCGCGCGATCGGGCCATCAATCGCCTGCTGGAGCAGGAAGGGCGGCACCACGTTAAGGGCTGCCGCCACGGCCAGCAGCGCCGCCGCCGCCAGCAGAAAGCGCCAGTGGGGCGCCGCTGTCACGGCGATCAGCCAGAGCAGGGCTGCGTCTTGGCCGCGATTTTCTTTGCGCTCGGTTGAGCTTGCGATAGCCAATCGTTCCTCTCGCTCTACGGAAAGACAAGGAGACAAGGAGACAAGGAGACAAGGAGATAGTCTCTGCATGCCGCTAGGCGCTCCGTGTCTCCTTGTCTCCAGCACGAGCGCAGCAAGTGCGGTCTCCTTGTCTCCTTGTCTAGTCCTCCCCCTCCGCCAGCATCAGCTCGCGCCGGTACATTGCGGCGTAGCGCCCATCGTGCCGCAGCAGCTCGGCGTGGGTTCCCTGCTCCACGATGCGCCCTGCGTCCAGCACGATGATCTGGTCGGCGTCGCGCACCGAGGCCAGGCGCTGGCTTACCACCAGGCGTGTGCGCGGGGCGGTGTCCGTGGCGAGCGAGGCGATGATCTCGGCGGCGGTGCTGGCGTCTACGCTGCTCAGGGCGTCGTCGAGCAGGAGCAGCTGGGGGTCGCGGGCGAGCGCCCTGGCGATGGCTGTGCGCTGGCGCTGGCCGCCAGAGAGCGTGGCGCCGCGCTCGCCCACAACGGTGGCGAGGCCCTGGGGTAGCTGCGGCAGGTCGTTGGAGAGCCGGGCGGCGTCCACGGCCGCATGCACGCGCTCGTCCGGCAGCCCCGGCGCGCCGAGCGTGATATTATCGCGCAGGCTCATGCTGAAGAGCAGCGTCTCCTGGGGCACGTAGGCCAGCGAGCGGCGCAGCGACTCCAGGCGGAGCGCGCGCAGATCGTGGCCGTCCAGGCTTACGCTCCCCTCGTCGGGGTCGCGCACGCGTGCAACCAGGCCCAGCAGGGTGCTCTTGCCTGCGCCGGTGGCGCCGACGATGCCGAGTGTGGAGCCGGCCGGGATGGTGAGCGAGATCTCGCGCAGCGCCCAGCGGCCCTCGTTGCGCACACCCACGCCCTCGAAGCGCAGCGCGCCGCGCACGCTGGCGAGGCTCACGGCGCCGGGCGCGTCGGCCACGGCGGGGCGTCGGCGCAGCACCTCGCCGATACGGCCTGCGGCAGCGCCACCCTGCTGAAGCCGCTCGAAGGCGCCGGCCAGGTTCTGGGCCGCGCCGTTGAGCACGCTCAGGTAGACGATGAACTGCACATACTCGCCGGGGGTGATCTGCCCGCTGATCACGTAGGCGCCGCCGAGGCCGAGCACAAGCGCAGCCGCCAGCTTCACCACTAAGCCAGGCAGGCTGGAGACGACAGCGGAGCGCATGGCGAAGCCGAGCCCGCGCCTGGCGTACACATCGTTCACCGCGCCGAAGGCGGCCACAGCGGCGTGCTCCTGGCCGTAAGCCGCCACCATGCGCGCCGCGCTTAAGTGTTCCTGGGTGAAGGCGGCGATCCGGCCCATCTCCTGCTGCACCCGGTCGAAGGAGCGCTCCACGCCAGGGCCAAGGCCAAACTGTAGCGCCACGCTTAGGGTGAGCAGCAGGAACACGATCAGCGCGAGCGGCGGGCTGGTGAGCGCCATCAGGGCGCAGCCGATCACGAGCAGCAGCAGGGCGTACAGCGACATCTGGAAGCCGGCCGAGTAGAAGCGCCAGATGTAGATGAAGTCCGATGACGCACGCGACAGCAGGTCGCCCACGCCGTACTGGCGCAGCGTAGCCTGGTCGAAGCCGAGCATGGTCTCGAAGAGATCCTGGCTCATGCGGTAGCTCACGCCAGCCGCGATGGTGCCGGTGAGCATGCGCAGCAAGTAGCGGAAGACGGCCACGGTTACAGCCAGGCCCACGATGCCGGCCGCGTAGGCTAGCAGGAGCGGTGGCGTGATCCCCGCCAGTAGAGCGTCGATGGCGCGCCCGAGCAGCGTTGGGCTGTAGGCGCTCGCACCTGCGCCGATCATCGCGTAGAGGCTGCCAATGAGCAGATCGCGCCGGTAGGGGCGCATATAGGGGAGCAGAAAACGTAAGCCTGTGCGGCGCATGGCACTCCTGGCGTGGCCTGAAATAGTGGACTAATCATATAATTCTTGCGCCGCCGCGTCAAGGTGGCGCCCGCCGCCAGCACCGGGCGGTTGAAACCGCGGCGGCCGGGCCTGCGGCCGCGCGTCGGCCTGCGCCGACGCGTCCGGACCCGCCCGCGCAGGCGGGCGCCCGGCGCAAAGCGCCCCCACGGCGCGCGTGTACGCGCCCGCCTCCCAACCATGACGTAGCCCTACGCCGCAGGTGTGCCTGGTTAAAATTGCGTATGCAAGAAGCGGGCCAGGTGACGTTTTGTTAATGTACGCAATCCCGAGGGGCGCCCGTACGCAATCCCGGGGCGCCCATACGCTGCTGGAAGGAACTATTGTGCTTAGGGGTCTTGCTATTCTCGCGGTGATCGGCGTAGCCCTGCTGCGCGGCGGCTCACTGCGCAACTTCGCCGCGATCGAGCTGCGTGGCCTGGCGCTGGTCTTTGGCAGCCTCGGGCTACAGCTGCTGATCTTCACGCCTTTTGTAGATCAAGCCTTGATCCCCTTCGCCACCAGCGCGCTGTATCTGCTCTCGATGGCCCTGCTGATCGTTTGGGTCTGGCTCAACCGTGGGCTGCCGGGGATCTGGCTGGTGGCTGCCGGCGTGCTGATGAACACCGTCGCCATCGCCGCAAACGGGGGCCAAATGCCGGTGGAGCCGCTGGCGGCCCAGTATGCCGGGCGGCTCGCCGCGTATGCAACCGATGGCCCAGCAATTGCGAACAATTCCCTTGCCACCGCTACGGGCGTGCGGCTCTGGCTGCTCACCGACATCTTCCCCGTGCCAGCGGGCATTCCGCTCGCGAATGTGTTTAGTCTTGGCGATCTGCTGCTTACCACCGGCGTGGGCATCTTCTGCTACCGCGTGATCTGCGGCAGCGCTGACCAGACAACGCCAACAGCCGCGCCCAGCCTGCCCGACGCTTCCGCCGAGCCGCTGGAGACAGCAGCCTAAAAAGGAACAGCCATGACAACTGAGACAACTGAGACCCTCCCGCTCGATCTGGCCGATCTTGAGCGGCTGATCGCCCAGGTGCGCGGCGTGCTTGCCGTGCGGCTTGTGGCCGAGCCGAGCGGCCGGATCGATGAGGTGCATGTGGTTGGCTCGCCGAGCCGCAGCCCTAAGCAGATTGTCCGCGACATCGAGTCGATCCTCTACGTGCGGGGCAGGGTGCGGGTCGATCATCGTAAGATCAGTCTGGTGCAGATCCCCGAGGTCGCCATCAACCCCGCCACGCCACGCGTGCGCATCATCGAGGTGCAGCAGATCCACGCCGACGATACGATGAGCGTTATCGTCACCCTGGCGCTGCAAGATCAGCAGGTGCAGGGCGTGGGCACCAGCAGACCCCAGCAGCTGGCCGACCTGCCGCTGCTTGCGGCCTACGCCACAATTCATGCGCTGAATGGGCTGCTCGGGCCGCAGTGTCAGATTCAGCTTGAGCGGCTCCAGCGCCAGCCCTTCGGCGCCTTGGAAGTCTACTTGGCCCACCTCGTGCGTGACCACGACGGGATGATCGAGATCCTGCTCGGCATCAGCGTGCTGCGCGACGATGAGCTGCTCACCGTGACCCGCGCCATGCTGGATGCCGTGAATCGCGTGATCGAGCGCCTGCTCGGCGACAGCCCTACGCCGCTGGGCCGTTAACCACCTGTTAACTTCTCGTAACCTTGAAATTTGACTAAACTGTCATATTTCTGGTATCTTTATATCAGGACTGGCATCTATAGTGTGGTTCGCAATGTGATGGACGGGGCAACTGCCCGAAGCGGAGCGGAGGAGACCCAATGCTACCTCCAGATCAGACAGCGAAGAAAGGGGTCTCCACATGAAGTGGCACACCATTAACATCTACCTCAAGGTCACGACGCTGATGGGCGCGCTCGCCGCGCTTATTCTTGCCGCAGGCGCCGAGGGGAAGTGGATCTAGTTTAGATCGCTGCCAGTCCGCAGAAGCAGGGTGGGCAATGCCCTCCCTGTTTTTGTTTGTGCTCGGGCGGGCTCACACTCTGGATCGCAAGAAGCGGTATACTTCACCTCCAAGGTTTTTTGGCGTAGGGGTTAGAATAACACTCCACAGTCGGCAGATACGCATGTATACCCTTCCTCGCGCGGCACGTTGGTACCTTTACAGCGTCTGGGCACTCACCGCCCTGTCCACTGGCTTTGCCTTCTGGCGCAACAGCGCAGTGCCCCCCCCGCTGCTACTGCTCCTGGCGGTGATGGTTGTGTTTGTGCTGGCTGACTACTTCTTTGTGCCCTTCAAGATCAACAAGCGCGACCAGGTGGCAATGACCATCGTGGACGCGCTGACGGTCTTTATGTTAAGCACCGCCGGGCTCTATGGCGTGCTAGTGCTGATCGCGGGAAGCCTGATCTCCGATCTGCTCCGCCGGCGCCCCTGGTTCAAGGGGCTATTCAATGCGGCACAGCGCACCCTGGCCTACCTGATTCTGCTGGCGATCTATGGGGCACTGCGCGAGCCGGGCGTGCCGCCGTTTAGCGGGCCGCGCGGCCTGGCCGCCTTTCTGATCATCGCGGTTGTCTATCACGCCCTGAATATTGCGTTTGTCGCCACGATTGTGGCACTGGCGAGTGGCGAGCCGCTGCGGACGGTCTACCTCGCCAGCTACAAGCAAGTCCATTGGATCCATTTCATGACCCTGCCGTTCGGCGCGATCCTCGCCTACATCTGGGCGACCAACCCCTGGCTACTGCCGCCTGCCGCCATCCCGCTCCTGATGGCCCATCGCTCATTCCGCACCATGGCCGATCTACAGCAGCAGAGCGAGCGAAACCAAGAGCTTGCCCAGCAGGCTACCAGCCTGCTCGAAGAGCTGCGCACCAAGCAGGACGAGCTGGTGCGATCGTCGCAGCTCGCCGCCCTCGGCACCTTCGCCGCCAGCATCGCCCACGAGTTTAACAATCTGCTCACCGCGATCCTCGGCTACGCTCAGCTCGCCCTCACCACCGATAATGTCCACGAGAAAGACGAGGCGCTCCAGGTGGCGGAGCGCGCCTGCCTGCGGGGCCGCAGCATCAC
>JAYUYB010000040.1:0-2200 GCA_043752655.1 Chloroflexota bacterium | reverse complement strand
ATGTGCTGATGGATCTGGAAAAGCTTCAGGCCTACGGCATCCTGCCCGTGCAGATCAGCAATTCGCTGCGCCAGGCCAACGCCAACCTCGGCCTCGGCTCGATCACCCAGGGCGACCAGTCGATCGGCTTGCGCGCCCCCTCGCTACTCCAGTCGCCGGACGACATCGCCAAGATTCAGATCACCGGCACCAGCTACCGCGTAGGCGATGTGGCCCGCGTCGAGGATGGTGTCGCCGAGCCCGAGAGCTACTCACGCCTTGATGGCAGCGACGCAATTGTGCTCCAGATCCGCAAGCAGTCGGGCACGAACACTGTGGCTGTGGCCAACAACGTGCGCGCGGCCCTGGAAGCGGTCTTCGCTGCGCGCCCTGGCCTTACCTACACCATCCCCCAGGACGACGCCGTGGATGTGCAGGCCTCCGTGGACAGCTCGATCGAGGAGCTGATCTTCGCCGCCATCGCGGCCTTCCTGGTGGTCTTGCTCTTCTTCCGCAACTTGCGCAGCACGATCATCACCATGATCGGCCTGCCGATCATCCTGATCGGCACCTTTATCTTTATGCCCTTCTTTGGGCTCACGATCAATCTGATCACGCTGCTGGCGCTCTCGCTCTGCGTGGGCCTGGTGATCGACGATGCGATCGTGGTGCGCGAGAATATTTTCCGCCACATCGAGCGCGGCGAGAGCGCCCGCGTCTCCGCCTCCAAAGGCACCTGGGAGGTGGGCCTCTCTGTGGTGGCGATGACGCTCACCATCGTGGCGGTGTTCGTGCCCGTCACGTTCGCCGAGGGCACGGCGGGCATCATCTTCAAGTCGTTTGGTCTGGTGGTGGCCGTGGCCATCCTGCTCTCGCTGGTGGAGGCCTTCACGCTTGCCCCGATGATGTCGGCCAACGTCTTCCCCAATGTCAAGCCCAAGGAGAAGCAGGATGCGGCCCACTACGAGGCTGTGCCAGGCCTGAAGCTGGTGCAGGCCACAGGCGACCACGCGGATCGCGACTCCTCGCTGCTGCACGAGGCCCAGGAGGATCCCGGCGCCATGGGCCGCTTCTACGGTCGTATGCTGGGCTGGACGCTGAGCAGCCTGCGCAACCGCATGCTCGTGGTGGCCGCCGCTGTGGTCGTGCTGCTCCTCAGCGGCGTTGTTGCCAGCGGCCTGAAGTTTACCTTCTTCCCCGAGCAGGACCCGCACGAGTTTGTTATGGGCTTTCAGGCCACGCCCGGCGCCACCCTGGAGCAGACGAATCGGCTCGCCCAACAGGCCGAGCAGGTGCTGCTGGCCGATCCCGCTGTGGCAACGGTGATCTCCGAGGTGGGCTTCGCCGGTAACCCCGAGCGGGCCGAGTTCTCTGTGATCCTGGAGGGCAAAACGCCCACCATTCCTACACAGGAGCGCCTGCGCGGCCAGCTTGGCTTTCTGCCGAGCCTCTCGTTCGCCCTGCCGAGCTTCCAGCCTACCAGCACGGGTGTGGCTGGCCGCGAGCTACAGGTAAGTCTTCAGAGCACCCGCCCGCTCACAGAGTTTGCCCCTGTTGTAGAGGCGGTGCGCGCTGCCCTGGCCCCAGTGCCCGGCCTGGTGGATCTGGATACTAACTATCAGGCTGGCAAGCCCGAGCTGCGCTTCATCGCCGACCCTGGCCGCATCGGCGAGCTCGGCGTCACCAACGACGACATCGCCTCCTCGGTGCGCGCCCTGATCAATGGCGACCGCGCCACAGTGCTGCGCCAGAACGGCGTGGACACCGATGTGGTGGTGCGCCTACAGCCGGAAGATCGCAGTAGCGTCGATGCGCTGGGCGCGATCAGCCTGCCCACCCGCTCCGGCTCGGTGCCCCTGAGCGCCCTCGGCAGCGTGGAGGTGGCCTCCAGCCCGGTGACGATCCGCCGCTTCAACCGGCTGAACCAGGTGCTGATCGGCGCGAACCTGGAGGGCCGCAACCTCAGCGATGTGCAGGCCGAGATCGAGCCGAAGATCGCCGCCCTGGGCATCCCCGACGACGTGGTGGTGAGCTACGTGGGCACGCTCCAGGAGACCAGCGAGGGCTTTGGGTCGCTGATCCTGGCGATGGGCCTCTCGGTGCTGTTCGTCTATATGGTGCTGGCCTCGCAGTTCGGCTCGTTCTCGCAGCCCCTCGTGATCATGATGGCCATGCCGTTTAGCTTCATCGGAGCCTTCCTGGCGCTGCGCATCGTGGGCAT
>JAYUYB010000039.1:0-2207 GCA_043752655.1 Chloroflexota bacterium | reverse complement strand
CTTTAAAACTCCCAATCGGCAGTTTATAAACAGTTTTTATTGCTTGTTTTCTTGATTTTTTTTCACCGCAGAATTCATCCATGTAATACATCGTACTTTTAATAGTAATGCTGCAATTTTTTACTTCCCAAGTATATGTAGCATTAGAAGCAGTTTATGCGAGTGCTATTTGAACATGTAACAAGCAAACACTAACCAGTACACCCAATATCAACCGATAGCCGATAGCCGATAGCCGATAGCCGATAGCCCGTGGGTGAGCGATGGTTGTGCGGCCCTCAATAAGTATTGCGAGGCCATCGGCTAAAAGGATGGCGATCCAGGGCAGGATCGGCACGAAAAAGCGCTGGCCGCGAAAGTGGTCGCCGCCCACAGCGATGATATAGGCGCTGTAGATGAGCACGAGGGGCAGCAGGTAGCCGCGCCAGGAGGCCAGGGCCGCCCGCCAGGAGCGCAGCCAGGGCACGCCGATCACAAGCAGCAGCGGGCCGCCGAGCGTGAGCGCGAAGCCGCCGGCGTAGGCCAGGCCGCGCAGAATCTGGCTCAGCCCACCGCCCGTCTTTGCGTAGAAGGTGTTGGGCAGCAGATCGCCGTAGTAGCCGACGCGCCACAGGAAGTAGGGCGCGAAGATCAGCAGAAAGGCGCCGATAGCCGATAGCCGATAGCCGATAGCCGATAGCCGATAGCCGCGACCTGATCTCCGTCGTCCACCGTCCACCGTCCACCGTCCACCATCCACCATCCAGAGCTTCAGCGCCAGGTGCGCTGCGGTGAGCGCGAAGACGAGGACGCCCTCGGGGCGGGTGAGGGCGGCGAGGCCAAGCAGCAGGCCCGTGGCGATGAGCAGGTTGCGGCGCACGCCTGCGGCGGCCAGGTAGCAGGCGCTGGCGGCGAGGACAAGCAAGGTGAAGAGGCCGGTCTCCAGGCCGGAGCCGCGCGCGGTGTAGAGCAGCAGGCTCTGGCTTGTGGCGACGATCAGGGCGGCCACCAGCGCCCAGGCTTGGCCGAGCAGGCGCGCGGCGAGGCTGTAGCTGAGCAGCACAATGGCGATGCCGAGGGCCACGCCGGCGATATGGCTCCAGAGCGCCACGTCGCCGCCGCCCGCGATAACCCCTGCGGCCAGGATAGTCCAGAGAAAGTTGGTGTAGCCCTCCACGCGCTCGCCGAGGTTGTAGACGAGGCCATGGCCCGCGACGAGGTTCTGGGCGTAGCGGAAAGAGATGAAGGCGTCGTCGGAGAGCCAGCTGGGCCAGAGCAGGCCGCTGAGGGCCACGAGGATGGCGAGGGCGCCAAGGCCGAGGCGGGCCGCGAGGGGCCGCGCTACAATTGTTGCGCCCGCCACGCCGGCCAGCATCAGGGCGGCCAGCAGCGGGAGTGGCAGGGCTGCCGGCCCGTAGAGCAGCGCCGCCGCGCCGAGGCCGCCTGCCGCGAGGGCTGCGAGCGCTAGGCTCTCGCCGGGAGCCACACCGCCGACGCGCAGCAGCGCCCACAGGGCCAGCACGCCAAGCAGCGCGCCCAGCACAAGCGGGAGGGTGGGACGAGCGAGGGGCCGCAACGCCAGGTCGGTGAGCATCACACCGAGGGGCCGCGGGTTGACGGGGGCCTCGAAGGTGGGCGTGTGCAGGGCCAGCCAGAGCTCGGCGCCGTCGCCGGAGCCGGGGCCGAGCAGCAGCCGGTAGGTGCGAAAACGCGCCTCTGGTGTAACGGTGGCCACGGGCTGCCCGCCAACCAGGAATGTGAGCGGCTGGGGGCCGGTGGGGTTGTCAGCGCGCAGGCGCAGCTGGGCGATGTAGGCGGGCGCGGCGAAGAACGCGCCGCGCAGCTGCACCAGGGCGGCGCCGCTTGTCCAGCGATACTCGTAGCCGTCGGGGTGCTGCTCGGGGCCGTAGAGGCCGGCGAGGAAGGCGGGGCCGGGGAGGAGGCGGCCATCAGCGATCACGGGGGCGTCGCTGGGAGGGCGCTGGAAGCCGAGGAGGGCAAGCATCAGAAGTGCGAGCGTCAGGAGCGCGAGGGACGTCAGGAGCGCGAGGGACGTCTGGAGCGCGAGGGACGTCTGGACCACGAAGGACGCGAAACCGTGCGAAGAACGCGAACGCGAACGCGAAGCCGCGAAAAGCTTTGAAAGTTTAAGCTTTAGACGATCCATACTACAGCACAAGCGGGTGCCTGGCCCGGTTTCGCATTCTTGGCAGCAGTTCGTGGCATTC
>JAYUYB010000038.1:0-5703 GCA_043752655.1 Chloroflexota bacterium | reverse complement strand
ACCGTCCACCGTCCACCGTCCACCGTCCACCGTCACTTCGCCCCGTGAGTGGCCGCAGGCAGGTAGAGCTTGTCCACGTACTCGGCGAGCATACGGCGCATGCTGAAGGCGGGCGCAACGGTGGCGATGGCCTCCTTGCAGATCTGCACCCATGCCTCGGGCACGCCGGCAGCGTTGCGGTCGTTGTAGTAGCGCGGCGCCATCTCGTGCTCCAGGATGTGGTAGAGCGACTGTGCATCGTTCCAGTCTTGCTCGTCCTGGTTCACATACTCGCGCTCCTCGCCGATCGCCCAGCCGTTCTTGCCGTTGAACGCCTCCGGCCACCAGCCATCCAGGATGGAGCAGTTCGGCGCGCCGTTCAGGCTCGCCTTCATGCCGCTGGTGCCGCTAGCCTCGTACGGACGGCGCGGGTTGTTCAGCCACACGTCCACGCCCTGGGTGAGCGCGCGGCCCACGGCCATATCGTACTCTTCCAGGAAGACGATCCGGCCCGCCAGCCCTGGCTGCATCGCCAGCTGGTAGACATTCTGGATGAAGTGCTTGCCCGGATCGTCCTTGGGGTGCGCCTTGCCCGCGAAAATGATCTGGATCGGCTTGTCGGGCCGGTTCAGGATATACTTCAGCCGCTCCACATCCTTAAACAGCAGCGTCGCCCGCTTGTAGGTCGCAAAGCGGCGCGCAAACCCCAGCGTTAGGATGTTCTCCTCCAGCACTGGCCACACCGGCGCGCCCTGGCCAAGATGCTTGTAGTGCGCCATGAGCCGCTGGCGCGCAAACGCGATCATGGTGCTCTTCAGCTTCTGGCGCGTGGCCCAGAGCACGTCGCTGGGGATCTGGTAGACCTTCTGCCAGACCTTCGGGTCGTCGATCTCGTCCTCCCAGCTCTTGCCGAGGTAGGCGTTGTACAGCTCGCGCAGCTCCGGGGCCAGCCACGTGGCGCTATGCACGCCGTTCGTGATCGAGCTGATCGGCACCTCGTCCTGGCTCTTGCCGGGGTACATCCACTGCCACATGCCGCGCGCCACATGGCCGTGCAGCTTGCTCACCCCGTTGTGGCCCTCGGAGAGCCGCAGGGCCAGGGTGGTCATCGCAAACGTTGGCCCCCACTGCTGCTCCTGGAGCGCGATGTTCATAAACTCGTCGCGGGTGAGGTTCAGCTGGGGCCAGTAGCTCCAGAAGAACTTCTCCATCATCGGCAGCGGGAAGGCGTCGTTGCCGGCAGGCACCGGCGTGTGGGTCGTAAAGACGCCCTGCTCCTTCACGTGGCGCATGGCCTCGTCGAAGGGCACGCCCTGGGTCACCAGCTCACGGCAGAGCTCCAGCACGAGGAAGGCCGAGTGGCCCTCGTTCATGTGCCAGACATTCGGCTTGTAGCCAAGGCGCCGCAGGGCGCGCACACCGCCGATGCCCAGCACCAGCTCCTGCGAGATGCGCATCTCCTGGTCGCCGCCGTAAAGCCGCGCCGAGAGCTCGCGATCCTGGGGGCTATTCGGGTGGATGTCGGTGTCCATCAGGAAGAGCGGCACGCGGCCAACCTGGAACTTGTAGACCTTGGCGTAGATCGTGCGGCCGGGCAGCTCCACCTCTACCACAACCTCTCTGCCGTCGGGGTCGAGGGCAGGGATGGCGGGCACATTGGCGAAGTTGAGCTTGTTGTACTCGGCGTTCTGCCACCCGCTCGGGTCGAGGCGCTGGCGAAAGTAGCCCTGGGGGTAGATGAAGCCGACCGCGACGAAGGGCAGGCCCATGTCGCTGGCCTCCTTCACGTGGTCGCCGGAGAGGATGCCGAGGCCGCCCGAGTAGATCGGCAGCGACTCGTGGATGCCAAACTCGGCGCTGAAGTAGGCTATCTGCACATCCTTGGCCTGCGCGTGATGCTTGCTGTACCAGGTCTTCTTGGCGCCCAGGTAGGCGTCCAGGCTCTTCAACACCGCGTCGTAGCGCTTGACGTAGGCGCTGTTGGCGGCGATCTCCTCCAGCTTGCGCTGGCGCACATCGCGCAGAAAGTCCACGGGGTTATGGTAGTCCAGCTCCCAGAGGTCGGGGTCGATCTGGCGAAACAGATCCTGCGCCTCAGGGTGCCAGGTCCACCAGAGGTTGTAGGCCAGCTCGCGCAGGCGGCCGATGCGTTCAGGGATGGGGGTAAACAGGATCTCGTGTTCCAGCCGAGCCATGTGCGCTCCTCAACTTAGGGCGATTGCAGATTGCAGATTGCAGATTGCAGCGGCGGTTAAGACGCGCTGCACTCCGCACGGCACCGTTGCGCGCGCAACCAACGGCATTGTAGCTGCTGCCGATTACTCTGTCTAGCGCTTCCCGGAAGCAGCCACAGCCTCATACGCGGCCAGGGTGCGCTCGGCGGTAACGCGCCAGCTAAAGCGGGTGGCCTGGACGAGGCCGCGCTCGCGTAGCTCTTGGTGCAGCGCGGGGTCGCTCAGCACGCGGCTGATCGCGGCCGCAAAGGCGGCGGAGTCGTGCGGGGGCGCCATCAGTCCGGCGTCGCCCACTACCTCGGGCAAGCTGGAGCTATTGGAGGTGACCACCGGGGTGCCGCAGGCCATCGCCTCCAGGGGCGGCATGCCGAAGCCCTCATACAGCGACGGGAAGACGAACAGCGTGGCGGCAGCGTACCAGAGCGGCAGCTCCTCCTCCTCGATGTAGCCCACGAACTGCACACGCTCGCGCAGCCCTAGCTGCTCCAGGCGCTGGAACACCGCGTCGTAGAGCCAGCCCTTGCCGCCGCCGACGATCAGGGGCACGTCGTGGTGCCGGATAACCTCTGCGTAGGCGTCGAGCAGCGTCGTAAGATTCTTGCGCGGCTCCAGGGTGCCAACATAGAGCAGAAAGCGCTCGGGCAGACCCTTTTTGGCGCGGAAGGCCGCCAGGGCGGCGGGCTCAGGCGGGCGGAAATGCTCGCGCACGGCGTTCGGCGTCACCACGACGCGCTCGGCTGGGACGCCGAGCAGGCCAACTACCTCGCGCTTGGTGTGCTCGGAGACCACGAGCACGCGGGCGGCGCGGCGTACGCTCAGGCGGGTGGCAAAATCCAGGTAGGCCCGGTTGTAGGCCCGAAACGTCTGGGTAAAGCGGATAAATGCCAGGTCGTGGACGGTGACGATGGTTGGCACGGGCGAGGCGATCGGCACGACGCTGTGGACGCCGTGGAACAGGTCGGCGCCGGAAAAGCGTAGCAGCAGCGGTGCGAGCAGCTGCTCCCACGGGATGCGGACGCGCGGGTTGATCGTGGGCAGGCGGCTGGGGATCACACGGAAATTGGGCGGCAGCCCGAGCTGGGCGGCGCCAAGGCCGCGCGTCGTGTAGATGCTGTAGCGGTTCACGCGGTCGATTGCGCCGAGCTGCAACAGCGTCTGCTCGACGTAGTGCGAGATCCCGGCGCGCCGGAACGAGCTGGTGTGCGCCAGGAGGTGGGCGTTGACGGCAACATGCATAATTATGACGGAGGACGGAGGACGAAGGACGGAGGACGGAGGACGGAGGGCAGGGCTACCGTCTACCGTCTACCGTCTACCTTCATAGCTACGGGCTGCCGGCTACAGGCAGAGGCGCGTCGTACTCGTGGTGTGGCACCAGGCCCCAGTCCGACACAGGGTAGTAGATCATCCAGGCCTGGCCGACGACGCGGTCCAGGGGTAGGGCGTTCCACTCGCGTGAGTCGCTGGAGTTAGCGCGGTTGTCGCCCATCACGAAGATCTGGCCCTCGGGCACCTGGATAGGGCCAGACTGACAGGGGTAGCCTGCGACGCAGTAGGTGGCTGCGCCCTGGAGAAAAGGCTGCTCGAGCTCGACGCCGTTGATGAACACCTTGCCGTCGCGCACTTCGAGCGTCTCGCCGGGGAGAGCGATCACGCGCTTGATATAGTCTTTGCTGACATCGCGCGGATACTCGAAGACCACAATATCGCCGCGATGGGGCGGGTGGAAGGGGTAGATAATGCGCTGGAGCAGCTCCTCCTGGCCAGGGAAAAGCCGCAGGGGGGCGTTCAGATCGAAGTGAAAATAGACCAGCTTATTTACGAGAATATACTGGCCCGTGTGCAGGGTCGGCTCCATGCTAGAGCCCTCGATCTTGAAGTTCTGGACGATCCCGCGCACAATAAAAAAGACTAGCAGGATGAATAACGCCGTCTCGACGAGCTCACGCACCACGCCGCGCACACGCACGGGGGGCTCGCTCACGTGGGCCGCCTCTGGGGCGGACTGCCAGCTACCCTCAGGGGCAGCCTCGACGGCGGTTGGGCCTTGATCAGCCCGATACTCGCGCCGCAGCTGTCGCTCGTCCATATGTCTTTGGGGCCGCGCGGCAGTGGAGTGCTCCACTGCGCGTATACTGTGAGGGAAGCATAGCGGTGCGCCGGAGGGGCACTTTTCCCCGCCCGAAGCACCGCCGCATTATACTCGAACGGTGTACAAAACGCTAGGCATCGTTCCGAGCCAGGAGCCTGTATGTCCGAGGAGCTGGCCGATCTGATCGCCCCTGGCGACGACGGCGCCACCGTGTGCCTGGCCTGCCAGTGGCGCTGCGCCCTGAAGCCAGGCGAGCTCGGGCGCTGCCAGGTGCGCGTGGGCGTGGAGGGTGGTATAGCCCTGCTCAACTATGGCCTGGTGAGCGGCGCGGCCATTGGCCCGATCGAGGACCATCGGCTCTGGCACTTCCTGCCGGACTCGCTCGCCCTCGCCATCGGCAGCTGGGGCTACGCCACCGTGGCCGACCAGGGCCGGGCACCCTACGCCCAGATCCCCGACGACCCGGCGAAGCGCCGCAAGCTCGACGCCGACAAGGCCGCGAATTTCGCGCTAGAGCGGCTCTGTCGCGGGGTGGTCTGGGCCTTTGGGGAGCCCGCCGTGAGCCACGAGTATGTGCGCGGCCTGCTCCAGCTCTGCCGCGCCTCTAGCCGCTACACGGCGCTTGTCACCACTGGCGCGCTCACTTCAGAGTCGCTCGACCAGCTCGGCCACTACCTCGACGGCCTGAGCCTGGATCTGCGCGGCTTCTCCGACGCCAGCTACGCTCGCCTTGGCGGCCTGCCACACTGGCAGGAGCTGCTGACGATCGCCGAGCGCGCCCATACGCGCTGGCACTGCCACGTGGAGGTGACGACGCGCATCCACCACGGCGTGAACGACGACAGCGACGAGCTGCGCGCTATGATCGCCTGGATCAAGGGCACTCTGGGCGAGCATGCGCCCTGGCATGTGCTCCCTGGCGATGCTGGTAGCGAGACGGCCGCCGCCACAACGCGCGCCCGGCGCCTGGGCCACGAGGGCGGTCTCCAGTATGTCTACGGCTCCGAGCCAAACCAGCCCACGCGCTGCCCAAGTTGCCACCACACCCTGATTGTGCGCACCAACGGCGGGGCGCGCCTCGTGGGCCTCAGCGGCACCAGCTGCACCAACTGCGGCTACGACAGCAAGCTCAGGCTCTCGATCTTTAAGCAGCGCTGAGTCGGAGACGGGGAGACACGGAGACCGGGAGACACGGAGCGCCTAGCGGAGTACAAGAGTTGTCTCCTTGTCACCTTGTCTCCTTGTCTCCTTGTCACGGATGCCCAAGCAGCGGCAGGTGCGTGCGATAGATCACCATGTTTGAGTCGACGCGGAAGCTGAGGCTGCGCTCCTCCGACTGGTTGCCCGCTGCGTCCACGGCCGTGTAGCGTAGGCTGTAGGCGCCATCGGGCAGCGGGC
>JAYUYB010000037.1:0-5704 GCA_043752655.1 Chloroflexota bacterium | reverse complement strand
GCCGCCGCCACCGTCTGAAAGTGAATGTCCACCGTGTCCTCGATCTTGCGGGCGTAGCCACCGGCCATGCTGATGGCGAGCGGCAGCCCGGCCGCGCGGGCGTAGTGGAAGATCACCCGGTCGCGCTCGGCGAGGCCGGCCTTGGTGAGCGCCAGGCGGCCCAGCCGGTCGTCGAAGTAGGGGTCGGCGCCAGCCAGGTAGATCGCAAGCTCGGCGCGGGCCGCCGTGATCGCCTGGCGCACGCCCTGCTCCAGCGCGTCGAGGTATGCGTCGTCGCTGGTGCCATCGGGCAGCTCCAGGTCGAGGTCGCTCTGCTGCTTGTGGAAGGGGAAATTCTTAGCGCCGTGGATCGAGAAGGTGAAGACGCTGTCGTCGCCCTGGAGGATGGCGGCGGTGCCATCGCCCTGGTGGACATCGCAGTCGAGGATGACCACGCGGCGGGCGCGACCCTCGGCCTGCATGGCGCGGGCGGCCACGGCGCTGTCGTTGAACACGCAGTAGCCGGCGCCGTGGTCGGCGAAGGCGTGGTGTGTACCGCCCGCAAGGTTCACGCCCACCTGCCCGGCCAGGGCGGCGCGGCAGGCTGCGATGGTGGCGCCGGCCGAGCGGCGCGAGCGCTCGGTCATCTGGGGCGACCAGGGGAAGCCGATGCGCCGGATCTCCTGGGCCGTAAGCTCGCCAGCCTGCACGCGCCGGATGTAGCCTGTGTCGTGGGCGCGGGCTAGCTCGGTGTCGTCGGCGGGCTGCGGGATGCGCAGCCGCTCTGGCGGCACCAGGCTAGCGGCGGCCACCCGCTCGCGTAGCAGGGCGTACTTAGACATGGGGAAGCGGTGGCCAGGGGGCAGGGGCAGCACGAAGCTATCGGAGTAGAAGATCTCCATTGGGGGGGGCTGTACGGCGAGGCTACGCAACCGCCATGGGCTCGCGCTCAGGCAGGCAGGGGACCACATCGCGCAGGCGGGCGATCATCGGGGGGAGGGCGTCGAGCACGTAGTCGATGTCGGCCTCACCGATGCCGTGGCCGAACGAGAAGCGCACCGAGCCGTTGGCCGCCTCTGGGGCGAGGCCGAGGGCGAGCAGCACATGCGAGGGTTCGATCGAGCCGCTGGTGCAGGCCGAGCCGCTGCTGGCGCAGATGCCAGCCTGGTCGAGCAGAAGCAGCACACTCTCGCCCTCCACGCAGGCGAAGCCGAGGTTGGCGTTGCCAGGCAGGCGCTGCTCGCGGTCGCCGTTGAGCCAGCTCTGAGGGATGCTGGCGAGCACGCCGTCGATCAGGCGGTCGCGCAGGGCACGCAGGCGGGCAACGCTGGCGGGGCGGCGCTGCTCCACCATGGTGAGGGCGGCGGCGAGGCCTACGATGCCGGGCACATTCTCGGTACCGGCGCGGCGGCGGCGCTCCTGGGCCCCGCCATTGATCTGCGGCTGGAGCGGCACGCCCCGCCGGGCGTAAAGCAGCCCCACGCCCTTGGGGCCGTAGAACTTGTGGGCCGTGAGGCTCAGCAGATCTACGTTCAGGGCCTCTACATCCAGCGGCAGCGCGCCTGCAGCCTGCACGGCATCGGTGTGGAAGGGCACGCCGGCGGCGCGGCAGATCTGGCCCAGCTCGGCGATCGGCTGCACGACGCCGATCTCGTTGTTGGCGTACATCACGGAGACAAGCGCCGTGTCGAGGCGCAGAGCGGCGCGCAGATCGTCGGGGCGCACCAGGCCGGCAGCGTCTACTGGCAGCACCGTCAGCTCGAAGCCCATGTGCTGCTGGAGGTACTCGGCGGCGTGCAGCACCGCGTGATGCTCCAGCGCGCTCACGATCAGGTGGGCACCTTTGCCCTGCTCGCGCCGGGCTAGTGCCACGCCCTTTATGGCGAGGTTGACGCTCTCGCTGCCGCCGGCGGTGAAGATCAGCTCGCGGCGGGTGCAGCCGAGGATCAAGGCCACCTGCTCGCGGGCATCGTCTACGGCCTGGAGCGCTGTACGCCCGAGCTGGTGGATGCTGGAGGGGTTGCCGGGATGCTGCGTGTAGAATGGCAGCATGGCTGCGAGCACCTGCGGGTCGAGCGCGGTGGTCGCCGCGTTGTCCAGGTAGACGATGCGGTCGCTCATAGTGGCTCCAGCAAGAAGGGGCTCCAGCGGCGGACTACACTCGTTTAAAGTATACCATCAGACCCTCCCGCGTGTGACACTCCCGCATTCAAGACCGCGCTTATGCGAACGCCCGTTCGTAAAAGCCTTGACAGATCAGGAACTTCAAGGGTTACACTTGGCGGACTGTGCGCCATGGCTGTAGCGCATGAGGATGGGGAATTCATGTGGGATAGTGTGGGATAGTGTGGGATAAATGCCGCCAGTTGTGTAAAGCGGGAGTATAATCAGGCCGTTGCGCGTATAATGAGGCTGCAACTTCCCCCGCTCGCCCTGCGTATAGTAGCCACAGCCCGGTTCGACATCCCTCTCAGCAGCCCCACAAAGGAGGCCCTCAATGTCCATGACGCAGTCCGTATCGATCCCCGAGATGGTCAACCAGAGTCGCGCCATTATCAGCAGCCCAAGTGTGGCCACGTTCGAGCGCTACGAGCGGCACGGCACGCTCACCAACGCCCTGATCTACGTCGGCATCGCGGCCCTGATCAGCGGCGTGCTTGGCCTGGTCAACGGCTTTGGCGGCCTGATCAGCGGTGTGATCGGGGGCGTGGCCGGCTTCGTCATCTTCAGCGGGCTCGTCTTCTGGATTGGCAAGCGGTTTTTTAACGGCACCGGCAACTGGGACGAGGTGGCCTACACCTTCTCGCTGTTCTGGGCACCCCTGATGGTGATCGGCGGCGTGCTGACGCTGCTCTCCGTGGTGCCGATCTTGGGCTTCCTCGCCGGGCTCGCCAGCATCGCGATGCTCTTTGTGCAGGCCTACTTCGGCTTCCTCGCCGTGCAGTCGAGCATGAACATCACCGACCAGGGCCGCGCGATCGGCACGCTCGCGCTCGCGTTTGTGGGCACGATCGTCTTCTACGCGCTGATCGGGGTGCTGCTGGCGCCGCTGTATCTGCTGTTTGGTTAGGGGGGCGCTCCCGAACCCGAACCGCTTGGACCACGAAGGTCGCGAACCGCTTGGACCACGAAGGCCGCGAACCGGCTAGGTTTGGTTTCGTGGTGGTTCGTGGCCTTTCGTGCGGTTCGTGGTCCAGGCGGTTCGTAAACGGCTTCTTCGTCTGGAAGCGACCCACCTATGAAGCTCCTCCACCTCGCCGACCTTCATATCGGCGTCGAGAACTATGGTCGCGTCGACCCGGCCACCGGCCTCCACAGCCGCCTGATCGACTATCTTGAGCGTCTCGATGAGGCCATCGCCTTCGGCATTGCCGCCGATGTCGACCTCGTCCTGATCGCCGGCGACATCTACAAGAACCGCTCCCCCAACCCTACCCACCAGCGCGAGTTCGCCAGGCGCGTCAACCGCCTGCGCTCAGCTGCCGTGCCGGTCTTCATCCTCACCGGCAACCACGATATCTCCCCCAGCGCCGGCCGCGCCCACTCCGTGGAGATCTTCGACGCCCTCGGCGTCGAGGGTGTCACCATCGCCGACCGGCCAAAGCTCCACCGCCTCGCCACCCGCTCCGGCCCGCTCCAGATCATCGCATTGCCCTGGGTGACGCGCCATACCCTGCTTACCCGCGACGATATGCGCGATGTCTCGTTTGCCCAGCTGGATTTCGAGCTGCGCCGCCGCCTGGAGAGCTTCCTGGAGCAGACGGCCCGCCAGCTCGACCCCGCCGTCCCCGCGATTGTCGCCTTCCACGGCAGCGTCGATGGCGCCCAGCTTGGCGCCGAGCGCGCCATGACGCTTGGCCAGGATCTTGTGCTGCCCCGCTCGGTGCTCGCCCAGCCCGGCGTGGCCTACGTGGCCCTCGGCCATATCCATAAGCACCAGGCCCTTAACCTCGACCCGCCCATGGTCTACCCTGGCAGCATCGAGCGCGTAGACTTTGGCGAGCGCGACGAGCCCAAGGGCTGCGTGCTGGTGGAGCTCGCGGACGGCAAGGCCAGCTGGACGTTCCACCAGCTGCGGGCGCGCCCCTTCGTGAGCATCGAGAAGGACGTGCGCCCCATCAGCGATCCGCTCGCCGCCGTGGCCACGCTGATCGGGCGTGCGGAGCTGCGCGAGGCCGTGGTGCGCGTGGAGCTGCAGGCCACCCGCGAGCAGGCCGCCCTGCTGCGTGAGGAGGAGCTGCGCCGCCTGCTAGAGCAGGCCGGCGCCTTCTACATCGCCGCCGTGAGCGTGAACGTCGAGCGCAGCGAGCGCCGCCGCTACGCCGGCGTGGAGCAGGAGCTGCTGAGCGGTCTCACCCCGCGCCGCGCCCTCGAGCTGTACCTGCGCAGCAAGCAGCCGCCGCTCGCCCCCGCGCGCATTGCCGCCCTGCTCGCCGCCGCCGACGAGCTGATCGGCGCCGAGGCAGCCGCGCCGCCGGTTAATCAGCCCATCACAGTACCATAACAGCCAATTAATGTCGGGCTGCTACGATGCTCATCTGAGTGCCCGCCCGCGTACCCATATCATCACGAGCCACGTTGCTCAGCCTGGAGCCTCGCAGAGTAGTAGGGCCAGGCTTTGCTGCGCCTCGTGTGGGCGCGCCGGCGCGTCGCACCCTGCTAGGAGTGAGCGAAGGAGCAGATTCCCCATGGCACAGATCTCTCGACGAGCCTTCCTGCGGCTCACGGCCACCACAAGCATCGGCGCGGCCTTGGCCGCATGTGGCGCCGCCCAGTCCACCACGGCCCCCACGGTTGCGCCCGCCGCCGCTGCCCCCACCGCTGCCCCGGCCGCCGCAGCCACCACCGTCGCCACAGCTGGCCCGCTGCCGGCCGCCCCGGCCCCTGGCCCGCTCACCGCCGCCGCCGCGGGCGGGATGGAGCAGCTGATCGCCGCCGCCACCAAGGAGGCCGAGCTCTCCACCATCGCGCTGCCCGACGACTGGGCGAACTACGGCGAGATCAAAAGTATGTTCTTCGCCAAGTATCCCTTCCTCACTCACAACGACCTGACGCCCGACGCCTCCTCAGCCCAGGAGATCGAGGCGATCAAGGCCAACGCGGGCAACAGCGGCCCCCAGAACCCCGACGTGATCGACGTTGGCTTCAATTGGGGCAGCGTTGTGCGCGCCGAGGGCCTGACCCAGCCCTACAAGGTGGCCACCTGGGACACGATCCCCGCTACCCTGAAGGACGCCGACGGCTTCTGGACCGGCGACTACTACGGCACTATGGTCTTCGAGGTGAATAGCGCCGTAGTGACGAATGTGCCACAGGATTGGTCCGACCTCCTGAAGCCGGAGTACAAAGGCCAGATCGCCCTCGGCGGCGACCCCACGGGCGCCGCGCAAGCGATCTACTCGATCTGGGCGGCCGCCCTGGCTAACGGCGGCTCGCTAGACGACGCCATGCCCGGCCTGGAGTTCTTCAAGCAGCTGAACGACGCGGGCAACCTGCTGCCGGTTATCTCCAAGCCCGCCACCGTGGCCAAGGGCGAGACCCCGATCACCCTACGCTGGGACTACAACGCCCTTGCGAACCGCGACGCCAACGCCGGCACCGCCGACATCGCCGTGGTGGTGCCCAAGAGCGGCTCGCTGGCCGGCCCCTACATCAAGGCGATCAACGCCTTCGCGCCGCGCCCCAACGCCGCCCGGCTCTGGATGGAGTACCTGTACTCCGACGA
>JAYUYB010000036.1:0-5705 GCA_043752655.1 Chloroflexota bacterium | reverse complement strand
GCACCAGCTTCAGGCCCGTCATGCCACGCAAGTTCAGATCGGTGAGCATCAGGTCGAACGGCTGCTGCTCCCACAGCTCTAGCCCCTCCTCGGCGCTGAGCACGTTAACAAACTCGTAGGGGACGCCGAGCTCTGGCAATGCCAGCTCGATGATCCGCCCAATATGGTTGTCGTCCTCGACGAGCAAGATCCGCAGCCGTTGTTGCTGAGCTGTCATAGCTGTCTCCAGGCAACTGTTCGAACCAGACACCCTGTTTTAGGTGGATGACTATAGTACCATACAACATTTGGTGAAGGCAAGTAAAAGAATTGTTAGCTGTCGTCATGGCCATGGCTTTGACAGGCTGTAAACCCGATCTATAATACTTTTGGAGCTTGAAAAGCCTTTCATCTGACGCGATAGGAACCGCGTGACTATGCTCGGAATCACCAGCCGTCTGCGCTTCGCTGTAGCCCTACTGCTCGGCGCCTACCTCCTGCTCTACCCTGGCTCCATCCTGCTCGTCGCCCTGGATCGCGTCCCCGTCTGGGGAACCTGGATGGGCGGAGCCCTGCTGATCTTGCAGGGCGCCCTGATGGGCCTGTGGCTCTGCGTGAACTTCGGGCGCCAGGGCGCTAGCGCCGCACTCTGGGTGCTCTTCCTCTCCTGGCTTGTCGAGCATGTGGGCGCCACCACCGGCTTCCCCTTTGGCACCTACACCTACACCGATGTGCTCCAGCCCCAGATCCTTGGCGTGGTGCCATTGGCAATCCCCTTCGCCTGGCTGCTGATCGTCACGGCGGCCGTTGGCAGCGCCGAGCTGCTGCTCGAGCGCGATGGTCGCGCCGCTAACGCTGATCTGCACGTGCGCGCCGGCAAGGTGCTCACCGCCGCCGCCTTCGCCCTGCTGCTCGATGTGACGATCGAGCCATTCGCCGTGAACATCAACCGCTACTGGATCTGGAGCGACAGCGCCCAGGCCACCTACTACGGCATCCCGGCCTCGAACTTTGTGGCCTGGTGGTTCACTAGCTTGCTGCTCAGCTGGGTGCTGCTGCTTCAGCGCCAGCGCGCCGCACGCGCCGCGCTGGTGAGCCACGCGCCGCGCCCCCAGCCCTTCTGGCCCTGGTTGCCGCTTACGCTCTACCTCACCAACCTTACGATGTTCGTGGTCGTCAACCTGGCCCGCGGCCAAGAGGCGGCCGCCCTGATAGGCGGGCTGATCCTCGTGGCGCTCGCCGGTAGCCAGGGCCTACCTCGGCTCCTGCGCCTGCTGCGCGGCGTTGGCCAAGAGAGCGGGGCGTAGCAAAGCGCAAAGCGCATCCTAAACGTAGAGCGCAAAGCGCAAAGCGCCCCGACCATTAGCTCAAGCGGTCGGGCGCGGCTATTTTGCGCTCTACGCTCTACGCTTTGCGCTCTACGCTTCGCACCAGCCGCAGGAGCGCGTCAAAGCTCTGGTCGATGCCGCGCCGCCCGTGCAGGATGGGCTGGAAGCGCTCCAACCGCAGGGCGATTACGTCGTCGCGCAGGGCGTCGCAGGCCTCGGTGAGGCGCGCCGTAAGCTCGGCCAGGGTGCCCTCGATGTCGCTCGGGTCGGCGGGGCGGTAGCTGGGGCCGATGCGGATAAAGGCGTGCGGCCACTGCTGGCCGAGAAACTCGTAGCGCAGCGCCACCGGGCACAGCCGCAGCTCGCCCGCAAGCGCCACGATCCGCGCCACGCCAGGGTAGGTCACGAGCGGGCGCCGGTCGGCGGGCACGATCTTGCCCTGCGGGAAGACAAAGATCGCCCGTGGGCGGCGCCCGCCGCGCAGCAGGTTCGCCGCGTACTGCTGCGAGCGCTGCGCGTCCTGCGCGTCGTTGCGGTTCACGCTAAACGCGCCCGACCAGGTGAAGAAGCGGTAGGCCTTAAGCTGCTTCTCCTCCATCAGCAGGTGGGCGTCGAAGCGACCGCGCAGCACCATACGGTGGATGACGTACATCATGTAGCCGTCCCACCAGGAGCTGTGGTTTAGCGCGAGCAGCAGCGGCCCGCCCGCTGGGTCGGGCAGCGGCCCGTGGCTCTGTAGCCACACGCGGTGGAAGCTGCTCCACAGCGACCAGCGCGCGAAAAGCCGGTATAGCAACTCGTCGCCGACAGGATTTTTTGCGGCTGGGATGGTGGGGTGTGGGTCATGCATAGGTGGTAGGGAGACAGGGAGACAAGGAGACAAGGAGACAGGGAGACAAGGAGACAGGGAGACAAGGAGACAGGGAGACAGCCCGTTGCTGCCGATAGGCGCTCCTTGTCTCCCGAGCGAGCGTCGCGAGCGGGCTCCTTGTCTCCTTGTCTCCCGAGCGAGCGTTAGCGAGCGGGCTCCTTGTCTCCCGGTCACTGCAGCGCGTCCGGCTGGAGCAGCCGCGCCTGCGCGTACGCCCTGCGGGCCAAGCTCACAGCATCCTCGATGCTGACGGCGGGCGCGACGAGCTCCCCAAGCAGCTCCACCCCGACCAGCGCTAGCGCGTGGCGCAGGGGCAGAAGCGCAGCAGCAGCGTTGCCAAACGCCACCAGGGCTGCGAGCCGTGGGCGGGCGAGCGGCGGAGCCGCGCTTAGCCCATTCGCCAGGGCACGCACGCGGGCGGGCAGGGCGCCGCCCGGCAGCGGCGTGACGATTAGGAGCAGCTCGGCGTCGGCGATCTCGGCGAGCAGCGGCGCGGTGAGCGGGTCGGCGAGGCTGGGGGCACCCTCGCTCACCAGCACCTCGCCCAGGTACGCGGCGCGCTTCACCGGCGGCAGCGCGGCGAGCATGGCGTCGAGGCAGGCCGGGGCAGGCCCGCTGTCGCTGGCGCTCCCACAGACCCCGAGCGTGAAGATGTAGCCGTCGTGCATAAGTAGTGCTGAGTGCGCCGGGCAAAGTGCTGAGTGCTGGGCAAGTGCTGAGTGCCGGGCGAGTGCTGAGTGCCATCCAAACAGGCATTGGCATGTGTTTGTGCTGTCAAGACTCAGCACTCAGCACTTGCGCGCAGCGCACTCAGCACTAGGATAAAAGCATACTCGGATATACCTGCTCGGTGAGCAGCTGCGTGAAGCGCGTGTGCCGGTCGCCTCTGGCGATCCAGTGGCCGAGCAGACTGCGGCCCACGAAGTAGGTGAAGGTGTAGGTGCGCCAGAGCGGCGTCTGGATGAAGCGCAGGCTCTGGCGGGCCTCACGCTCGCTGCGCAGCCCGTAGCGCATAATGTAGCGCACGACCTCGTCCGCGTCGGCGCCCTGCGCGTGCAGCATGATCGCCGCGTTGCCGCTGAGCGCGCGCAGGCTCCACTGCGCCTTGCCGATCCGCGCCTCGCGCTCGGGGTCGCCAGTAATACCGGCGAGCGGGTAGAGATTCTCGGCAGCCCAGGCGAGCGCCTCGTCGCCAAAGATCATGTCGGCGGCGAGCGTGGCGATGCCCTCGGCGATCACGCACTCGGGCGTGTTGATCAGCTGGATGGCCTGCTCGCCCCAGCCGCGCTCCTGGTAGAGCCGCCGCTCCTTCAGCGCGTGCTCCGTGTGATGGCCAGGGTACGCCTCGTGGCACACCAGATCGAGCAGCGCGTTCGCCTTCAGCGGCAGGTCGGTGTTGATCTCTACCAGCGAGCGGGCGCCGCCAAGATACCAGTTATACCCGCTCCACGGCTTGTCGCGCACCAGCTCGAAGCGCACCTCGTCGCCCTCCGGCAGCGCGATCATGGCGACAGTGCGGCGCCGCGCCTCGGCCGCGATCAGGTCGATCAGCTGGCGAGCCATATCCGGCGACACCTCGAAGCTGTGGCGCCAGGCGGCCATGCGCTCTGCGAGCGGGCCGACGCCGGGAAGCAGCTCCTCCAGCTCGGCGTTGGCCGCCTCGAACACGGCCTCGGGCGTGTAGACCGGCTCGATGTCGAAGCAGGCGCGCACTTCGTCGGCGTAGCTCAGCGCCTCGCCAGCCAGGCGGCGCGCCGTGGCCGCCATGCCGCGCAGCTGCACATCAAGGTAGCCCTTACGCTGGGCCGGGTAATCGCTGGCGGCGATGGCCGCACGCAGCGCGTCGATCTCGGCCACGATCGCATCAGGCAGGCGGCGCTCGGGGCGCTGCCTCAGCTCGGGCGGGCCGAAGTACGCGTCCACAAAGCCCTCCACGTGGGCCTCAAGGTCGAACGCGATCTCGATGTAGCGCTGGCTGATGCTGTCGATGCTCACGGCGATCCTGCTACTGCGACGAGCGAGCCCTTTGGACCACGAACGGCGCGAACGGCTGCGAACCACCGCGAACCCGCCCACGCGCGTGCGGTTTCGCGTTCGCGCCGCTCGTGCCCCAGACGGCTCCATGCTCACTGCGGTCCTGCCAGGTTTGGGCCAGAAATGGGCCGGACATCGGCGTCATCTGTGGACAAATGCCCGGCTGCCGCCTACGCCCCCACAGCCTCGCCATACGGCTCAAAGAAGGCCTCGATCGCGCTGCGGGCCACCTCCGGCGACGGCGCGTGGTGGACAGCGACGCGCAGGTGCGAGGCGTTGGGCAGGCCCACCGAAAACTGGCCCATCAGCTGCTTCAGCTTGTTGAGCGCGTAGCGCCCAGGCATATCCTCCTCCGCCATAGCTATGTAGCGCAGCAGGAAGTCGAGCTTGTCGGCGGGGGCGGGCTGGAAGGGCGCCTCGCCCCGGCGCAGCTGCGCGATCTGGAGGAAGATCCAGGGGTTCTCCATCGCCCCGCGCCCGATCATTACGCCGTCCACGCCGCTCTCACGCATGCGGCCCAGCGCGTCGGCGGCATCCTTCACATCGCCGCTGCCAATCACCGGGATGCTCACGGCGCGCTTCACAGCCGCCACGCGGCTCCAGTCGGCGCTGCCCTTGTACCCCTGCTCGCGCGTGCGCGGGTGCAGCGCCACGGCGGCCACGCCGCACTCCTCGGCCAGCTTCGCGGTGTCCAGAAAGTTCAGGCTCTCCTCGTCCCAGCCGGCGCGAAACTTCAGCGTGACGGGGATCTGCACAGCGGCCTTCACAGCCTTCAGCAGACGGCCCATCTTTGGCAGATCGCGCAGCAGCGAGGCGCCGTGGCCGCCGCCGGTAACTTTGGGCGAGGGGCAGCCGCAGTTGATGTCGAGAATGTCGGCGCCAAGCTGCTCCACGCTGTGCGCCGCGAGCGCCACCAGCTCGGGATCGTTGCCGGAGAGCTGCATCGTGAGCGGGCGCTCCTCGGGGTAGAAATCCAGCAGATGGTGCCGCTTGAGCGCCTTGGGGCTCACGCTGGCGGCGTTCGTCATCTCGGTGCTCACCAGGCCGCAGCCGCCCAGGCGCAGAATCATGCGCCGAAACACGCTGTCCGTCACGCCCGCCATTGGCGCCAGGGTGATGTTCGGCGCGATGCGGATGTGCTCCACGTAGTACTGATTTGGCAGATCGTCGAACATGTTCCTCTGGGGTTCTCGGCGGGTAAAAGGCCGGGCGCCCACGCGGGGCGCCCTTCAGTTGGCTTAATTATACCATTGTTGTTGGCGCGGGCGCCCGCGGGTATGCCCCGAACCGCCCGCGTATCGCGTTCTAGTTGGCCACAGCTACACGTTCTTGTTATTCACCCAGAGCTGCTGCGCGTGCCGCAGCGTGATGATCTCGCCGGTATGGTAGCTGTTGTGCGTGATCATGCCCTGAATGATGCTGTGCGCAGGCCCCCAGCCCAGCAGATCGGCCGCAAGCTGCTCGGGCGTCAGCTCGGCCACGGCGGCGGCAAA
>JAYUYB010000035.1:0-2211 GCA_043752655.1 Chloroflexota bacterium | reverse complement strand
GTTCTGCGTCAGCTCTGGGGTGCGTAGCGCACGAGCCCCAGGGTGATGATCGGGGCGGCTACGAGGTGCATGAAGCTGAGGCCGAGGCGCGTGCCAAGATCGGGCGGCAGGCTCAGCGAGGGGAACAGCGAGAGCAACGTGAAGGCGACTGCGAGGCCAACGAAGATCGTGGTGGCGCGGCGGGTGAAGCGCCCCAGCGCCCAGTACAAGACAGCCCCCAGCAGCGCTGGGAGCACACATGAGATGATGACCGCCACGAATGGCAGCGGGACTGGCGTGCTACCAGGGCCGCCCATCGGCATCAGGTACGGTAGGCTGAAGATCGCTTGTGAGAGGAAGAAGACCACGACGTTCGCGACGCCGGCGGTGAGCCCTGCCAGAAGACCGACGAGCAAGGTGCGGCCAAAAGCGCTTGAGACGGGGCGGGCGGCGGCGACGGTGGACATGGTGAGACTCCTTTAGATCGGCTCGTTATACGAAATCACCCTGAGCCTGCTGTATCTTGTCATCCCGAGCGCAGCGAGGGGTCTTCCAGCGCATCAGGATCAAAGCTTCCTCGCTACGCTCGGAATGACATGGACGCTGTTGCACGTAAGGCTCGCTTAGTGCTGGCAGAGGTTCTGGCGCATCTGCACGAGGAGCCGACGCAGCAGCAGGCGCTCCTCCTCGCTCATGCCGGCGGTGGCCTGTTCATCGACGATACGCCAGGTTGCAGCGACTGCTTGCTCCAGGGCGCGGCCACGAGCGCTGAGAAAGACACGCGAGACGCGGGCGTCGCCGGAGTCTGAGCGCCGCTCCACCATACCTTCAGCCTCCATGCGTTGGAGCATCTTCGTGACAGTTGGCGGCTCTACCATTAGGCGCTCCCCAAGCTGCGATTGGGTGACGCCATCCTCGCGCCAGAGCTGTAGCAGCAGCATCTCCTGGCCAACCCGCAGCTCGCAGTCGTCGATGCCGCGCAGGGCGCCATCGATGGCATAGCGATGCGTCTTGCAAACTTGGGCAAGCGCAAAGCCCACGGTCTCTTCAATCTCGTAGTGCATATCCTTAGCCGTCTTTCTATTAGCTGTCTAAACAATACCAGTGCTGCGGCCGTTTGTCAAGCTGCTGCGGGCCTACGGTTCGGATATGGTAAGATACGCGGAGTTTTCGCGCAAGGACAGCAGAGACGGAGGCCGTGCTATGGGCCTGATGGATGGCAAAAAAGGGCTGATTCTAGGGGTCGCCAATGATCACTCGATCGCCTGGGGCATCGCGCAGGCGCTGCACCGCGAGGGCGCGCAGCTGGGCTTCACCTACGTGGGCGAGGCGCTAGAGCGGCGCGTGCGCCCGCTGGCCGCCAGCCTTGGCGCGCCGCTGATCGAGCCCTGCGACGTAAACAGCGACGCCGAGATCGCCGCCCTGATGGAGCGCACGCGCGCGGTATTCGGCCAGATCGACTTCCTGATCCATGCCGTGGCCTTCGCCAACAAAGACGAGCTGAACGGCGCCTACCTGAAGACGACGCGGGCGGGCTTTATGCTGGCGATGGAGGTAAGCGTCTACTCGCTCACCGCCGTGCTCAAGGCCGCCGACGAGCTGCTGGCGCCCAACGCCTCGGTGGTTACGCTCACCTACCACGGCGCGCAGAAGGTGATCACCAACTACAACGTGATGGGCGTGGCCAAGGCGGCGCTGGAGGCGAGCGTGCGCTACCTGGCCGCCGATCTCGGGCCGCGCGGCATTCGGGTGAACGCGATCAGCGCGGGGCCGATCCGCACCCTGGCGGCAAGCGGCATCGCCGGCTTCCGCAACCTGCACAAGAGCTTCGCCGACCAGGCCCCGCTGCGCCGTAACGTGACGACCGAGGATGTGGGCAACAGCGCGCTCTGGCTTTGCAGCGACCTGAGCGCCGCCGTTACTGGCGAGATTCTGTATGTGGACGCGGGCTTTAATGTAATGGGGATCAGCGTGCAGGAGTAGGAGCGCAGCTGTGGATTATTCCACGTAGCACGCCACGCTGTGCCCTGCGCTGCGGGCTAGCAGAGGCGGGTGGGGGCTGCTGGCGCACACGGGCTGCGCGAGGGGGCAGCGGTCGTAGAAGCGGCAGCGCGGCGGCGGGTCCACCGGCTTGCCGAGGCCGCCCTTAAGTGGCGCGGCCGCGCGCTTGAGGCGCGGGTCCGGCACGGGGACAGCCGCCAGCAGCGCCCGCGTGTAGGGGTGCCTGGGCCG
>JAYUYB010000034.1:0-2212 GCA_043752655.1 Chloroflexota bacterium | reverse complement strand
ATGCGCGCCTGCACGCCGAGCTAGAGGCCGCGCGCACCGCGAGCGTTACGCTTGGCGCGGTTGCCAGCCAAACCCTGGGGGCCAGCGCCGACGGCGGTGAAGACGGCGAGACGGCGGGCGACCTGCGCGAGTACAACGTGGCCATGTACGACGAGCTCGAGGCCTCGCGCCGCGCCCTGTCGCGCTTCACGGGCGGTCGTGGCGACCCGCTGATCGACATCGACGGGATCGGCCCGGTCTATCAGCAGAAGCTGTACGACGCTGGGATCGTGTCGTTCGAGCAGGTTGCCACGCTGCAGCCTGATCGGCTGCGCAGCCTGGTGGCGCCGAACGCGGCCTTCGAGCTCGACACCACCCCCTGGATCGAAGAGGCCCGCCGCATGAGTGGCAGCGCAGTGCGCGACCCGCTGATCGACATCAACGGGATCGGGCCGGTGTACGAGCAGAGGCTGCTCAATGCGGGCGTAACCAGCTTTGATCAGCTGGCGGCCATGTCGTCCGAGGCGATCCGCACGATCATTGGGCCACAGGCCTGGCAGAGCATCGAGCCGGAGGCGTGGGTCGCCGAGGCCCGCACGCTCGCCCAGCAGGTGCGCGACGGCACCTACCGCAAGGGGAGGTACTAGGCCATGACGCAGGCATCGACGACCACCAAGACGACAACGGTCGTTACGGAGGTCCCCGACGCGCGGCGCTGGCAGGGCCGCGACTGGGGCAAGGCAGCGATCACGGGCGCCCTGCTCCTGGCCCTGCTGCGGCCCAACGCGTCGCCCGAGCCCACCGCCCAGGCTACGACGGTGCCCGCTGTGGTGCCCGCCGCGACGGTGGTGGCGGCGCCCACGGCGGTGCCCGCAGTGCAGCCCACAGCTGTGCCCGCAGTGCAGCCCACGGCGCAGGCCACCGTTGTTGCCGCGCCAGTGGCCGCGATCCCGCTAGTGCTGAGTACCCGCGAGGTGATCTTCGCCGGCCCGTATACCTTGCAGGGCACGGGCACGCCTGGCTCCATCGTGGAGCTGCTGGTGAACGGCGCGAGCATCGGCACGGCCACGGTTGGCGCCGACGGGCGCTGGAGCCTCGACACCACCCTAGAGGCGGGCGATAACGAGATCCTGGCGCGCGCCGTGGATAGCGCGGGCGCCATGCTGGCCCAGGGCGATGCGGTGCGCCTTGGGGTGCAGGCCGCGCCAGTGGCGGTGGCGGCACCAAGCTTCAACGCGCCCCCCGGCGAGCTTGTGGGCGGCCCCGCCCTGCTGAGCGGCACCGGCGAGCCTGGCTCCACCGTGCGCGTGAAGGTCGGCGGCGTCGACGCGGGCGAGGCTACAGTGGGCGCAGACGGCACCTGGGAGCTCGACGCCATCCTGCCCGCCGGCGTGCAGGCGATCGTGGTCGAGGCGATCGGCAACGATGGCGCGGTGCTGGCTACGAGCGCGCCCACCAGCGTGACTGTGGTGGGCGGCCTGGGCGTGGTGGTGGCGCAGCCCGTGGAGGGCGCCGAGCTGCCAGCGGGGCCGACCACCGTGAGCGGCACGGGCGTGGCTGGGACAGTGCTGGAGATCCTCAACGGCGACCAGGTGCTTGGCGAGGTGACGGTAGGCGCCGATGGGACCTGGAGCGCGGAGGTGCCGCTGGTGGATGGCACATCGTCGATCAGCGTGCGCGCGAAGGGCACAGACCAGATCCTCAACCGGCCGGTGCGCGTGCAGGTGGGCACCGCCTTGGGCGGCGCGGCCTGCACCGAGATCGCCGTGAGCTGCGAGGCGTGGGTGACGCGCACGGGCGGCCTGACGCTGCGCATGCGCTCGGCGGGCGCCATCCTGGCCGATAACATCGTGGCGCGCCTGCCGATCGGCACCCAGATGACGGTGCTGGAGGGGCCGAGCCCGGCCGACGGCTTCACCTGGTGGCGCGTGCGCACGGTGGGCGGCAACGAGGGCTGGGTGGCCGGCGAGAACCTGGTGATCCAGCCGGACTAAGCCAAGCTTGCAGATTGCAGACTTCGTCGTGAGCGCTCAGTCGAACGATGGAGCGCAGCCGGACGCGCTGCACGGGCCACGCTGCGTCAGATCGTGGAGCCTGCCATCGCCGCGCGGATCTTCCCCGGCTGCGTGATCCTCGCGGCGTGCGGGGGGCGCGTGCTGCACCACGCCGCCTACGGCAGCACGATGTACGACGACCCCGGCACGCGCCCGGTGGCCCCCGACGACCGCTTCGA
>JAYUYB010000033.1:0-5723 GCA_043752655.1 Chloroflexota bacterium | reverse complement strand
TGCCGTCGAGCAGATAGCGCAGACGCTCCTGAGCAGTCGGCGACGGCCGCAGTGCAATGACCGCCTCCGGCGTGGGTGCCGAGAGGAGGAAGTCGAGCACTTCATCGGTGGGCGTCGGCTCTGGTTGGACCACGGCCATAGACACCTCCAGTCGCTACCATGAGATACCCTCAGTGTACCCTATCTCGTGGGCCACGCACGCGGAACTTGCCACGACCCCAGTCGCCCCACATGCGACCCTGAAGGCTCTGGCGCGCTCCTGAACCGCCCGCTGGCGGGGCGTGAGCTCGAACTCCATCAGGGCGTCTCCTTAAGCACAGCGAAGCCCTCCAGCTCGATCAGCGCCTCGTCCTGAAAAAGTGCCACCACCTCGAACAGCGCCATTGTCGGGTAGTAAGCGCCCAGGTACTCCCGAAACAGTCGCCCGAGGGGCTTCAGGTTCGCCTTGTAGGCGGCGCGGTCGGTGACATAGACATTCAGCTTGACGACGTCCTGCATGCTGCCGCCCGCCGCCTCCAGCACCGCGCGCAGGTTTTTGAGCACCTGCTCGGCCTGAGCGACCAGCTCGCCGGGGGCGACGATTGTGCCATCTGGCCCACTCGCGTCCTGCCCCGCAAGGAAGAGCAGGCTGCCACCGCGTGTGAGGATGCCGTGGTTGAAACCGACCGGCTTGGCGAGCTCGGGCGGGTTGATGATCGTTTTCTCCATCAGCGCCCCTTGAACTCTGGCTGCTGCTTGAGCTTGAACGCCTCATAGAAGGCGCGGTGGTCCTCGGCCAGCATCAGGAGCGCCTGCGCTTGGGCCTCGGCCTCGATGGCGCTGAGCAGATCCATGTTCCACTCGTTGGTGAGCATGCGCTTCGTCATGCCCTGGGCGAGCGTCGGGCCAGCGGCGAGGCGCCGTGCCCACGCCTGTGCGGTGGGCAGCAGCTCGTCGGCGGGCAGCACGCGGTTGACGAGGCCGTAGCGCTCGGCGGTCGGCGCGTCCACGGGGTCGCCAAACAGCAGCAGTTCGGTCGCGCGGGCCTGGCCGATCAGGCGCGGCAGCAGGTACGCGGCGCCCATATCGGCCCCAGTGAGGCCGACTTTGGTAAAGAGAAAGGCGAGCTTTGCGCCCTCGGCCATCAGGCGCAGGTCGGAGGCGAGCGCGATCACGGCGCCGGCGCCCGCCGCGGTGCCATTGATCGCGGCGATGATCGGCTTGTCGAGCAGGCGCATGTTCGCCACCAGGGCGCCCGTCATGCGGCAGAACTCCAGGTGCTCCTTCACGCCGCGCTCCAGCATCACGCCGATAATCTCGTGCACATCGCCGCCAGAGCAGAAGCCACGGCCCGCGCCGGTGATCACCACTACACGAACCGTTTCGTCGGAGCGCAGGGCTTCGAACAGATCGCGCAGCTGCGCGTAGATCGCAAAGGTTAAAGCGTTGAGCGCCTCTGGCCTGTCTAGCGTGATCGTCGCGACGCCGTTATCCAGCTCGTAGCGGAAGTCGTAGCTCATAGCGCGGCTCCTGGTAAGCCCCTCACCCCCCAGCCCTCTGGACCACGAAGCCGCGCAATGCCGCGAACCACCGCGAATCCGGCCCCGCGCGGGCGGGTTCGCGTTCGTGATGTTTGTGCCCCTTCGCGCCGTTCGTGGTCCAGCCCTTCGCACCGTTCGTGGTCCAGACGTTCGCTCTACGTTTGCACCATGCCGCCGTCCACGTTGATCGCCTGGCCGGTGATGCCCCTGGCGGCGTCGGTGGCGAGGTAGACAGCCAGGGCGGCAACCTCGTCGGGCTGGATCAGACGGCCCTGGGGGCTTGACTGCTCCAGGGTTGCGCGGGCTTTGGCGGCGTCCATGCCGGTGCGCGCCACCATGTTCGCCACCGAGGCGTCGGTCATCGGGGTATCCGCGTAGCCGGGGCAGATCGCGTTGACCGTGACCCCGCTCGCGGCCAACTCGGCGGCCATCGAGCGCGTCAGGCCGAGCACACCATGTTTGGCGGCGCTGTAGGCGGCGATGTAGCGGGCGCCCACTTTGCTCGCGATCGAGGCGATAGTGATGATGCGCCCCGCGCCCTGCGCCACCATCCCGCCCGTGAAGCGCTTGCTCACGTAGTAGACGCTGGTAAGGTTGACGGCCAGCATGCGATGCCACAGCTCGTCGGGGTGGCCGATCAGCTTGTGGCTGGCGGCGGCGCCCGCGTTGTTCACCAGTACGTCCAGGCCACCAAAATGCTCCTGCACCGCCGCACCAAGCGCCTCCACCTGCGCTGGATCAGTCACGTCGCAGGGCACGACGAGGCCACCGCCGCCGCGCTCGGCCACTGCGGCGCTTATGGCGGCGAGCGCATCGGCGGAGCGGGCGCTCACCGCGACTGTCGCCCCGGCCTCTGCAAAGGCAAGGGCGATGGCATAGCCAAGCCCACGACTCGCCCCGGTGACCAGCACGCGCCGTCCCTGTAGCATCGCCACTCCATCGTGCGTCGAGCTGAGGCGAGGGGCCATGGCTCAACGAATACTACGCAATTTTCAGATGATCATGCTCGCTGTGCGTGGCATTATAGCGGGGGCATGGTGAAAGTCAAGCGCTTGACAGGGGTGTTGCGCCTTAGGGCTACAGCAACATCAGCGCTTGTGGCCTCACCCCTGCCCTCCTCTCGTTCAGGGCATCGCGTTACCCAGAGCTACCTGCGCGCCCGAACCGTTTGGACCACGAAGCCGCGAACGGATGCGAATCACCGCGAGCCAGGCCACCCGCGTACGGTTTCGCGTTCGTGCGGTTCGTGCCTCTTCGCGCCGTTCGTGGTCCAGACGGCTCGTGTTCGGCAGCCCGCGCAGGCGGGCTTTTCCAACCAATAGGCGCGCGCTTTAGCGCGCGGCGTGCTTGACTGCCGCTTGCCCACTCCGCTATACTCCGCATTACTCAGACGACCGTCATAGAAAGGAGCAGCAGCGTGAAGATCGCGGTGGTCGGCGGCGGGCCAGGCGGGCTCTACTTCGCGCTCCTCGCCAAGAAGCGCTGGCCCACCCACGAGGTCGTGCTCTTCGAGCGCAACCGCGCCGACGACACCTTCGGCTTCGGCGTGGTCTTCTCCGACGAGACGCTCGGCATGTTCCGCGAGCAGGACCGTGAGAGCTACGAGCAGATCCGGCGCAACTTCGCCTACTGGGGCGATGTGGCGATCCATTACCAGGGCCATGTCCTACGCTGCGGCGGCAACGGCTTCTGCGGCTGCTCGCGCCACCAGCTGCTCGCGCTGCTCCAGGCCCGCTGCCACGCCCTCGGCGTGCAGCTCCAGTTCCAGCACGAGCTCGCCGGTATCCACGAGCTCGCTAGCTACGACCTCGTCGTCGCCGCCGATGGTATCAACTCCAAGCTGCGCGAGGCTCACCGCGGGCGCTTTGGCACCGCCGTCGATCTGCGGCGCAATAAGTTCGCCTGGCTCGGCTCCACCCGCCCCTTCGACGCCTTCAATTACTTCTTCCGCGCAACGCCCCACGGCATCGTCCTGGCCCACTGCTACCAGTACGCGCCCGCGCAGAGCACCTGGGTGATCGAGCTGTCGGAAGAAACATGGCGCGCCTTCAGCTTTAGCGCTATGGCCGAGCCAGAGCAGATCGCCACGTTGGAGCAGATCTTCGCCGAGGAGCTCCAGGGCTATCGGCTGATCGGCAACCGCTCGCTTTGGCGCAACTTCCCCACCATCACCAACCAGACATGGGTGCTCGACAAGCTCGTCCTGATCGGCGACGCCAAGGCCACCGCTCACTACTCGATCGGCTCCGGCACCAAGCTCGCCATGGAGGACGCCATCGCGCTCTTCCAGGCGCTCGGCGCCCACGACGCGCTGCCCGTCGCCCTCGCCGCCTACGAGCGCGACCGGCGCGAGGAGGTTGAGAAGACCCAGCACGCCGCCAACGTCTCGCTGGCCTGGTTCGAGCAGATGGAGCGCTACTGGGGCATGGCCCCCGAGCAGTTCGCCTTCGGCGTGATGTCGCGCTCCAAGCAGATCACCTACGAGAACCTGAAGCTGCGTGACGCTGGATTCGTCGAGCGGGTGGAGCGCTGGTTCCTCGGCGAGGTGCGGCGGGCAGGTTTCGACGTTCCCGACGGCACGCCGCCCATGTTCACGCCCTTCCGGCTGCGCGATATGCTGCTCCAGAACCGCGTCGTTGTCTCGCCGATGGATCAGTACATGGCCGTAGACGGCCTGCCGAACGAGTGGCACCTCGTTCACTATGGCAGCCGTGCGATCGGCGGCGCGGGCCTGATCTTTACCGAGATGACCTGCACCTCCCCGGACGCCCGCATCACCCCCGGCTGTACGGGCCTCTGGAGCGAGGCGCAGTGCGCGGCGTGGCAGCGCATCGTGGCGTTCGTCCACACGCACAGCGTGGCGAAGATCTGCATGCAGCTCGGCCACGGCGGCCGCAAGGGCTCCACCCAGCTTGGCTGGGAGGACGAGAACCACCCGCTGCCTGCGGGCAACTGGCCGATCTACTCGGCCTCGCCCCTGCCCTACGCCCCCGACAGCCAGACGCCGCTGGAGCTGTCACGCGCCGATATGGATCGTCTGATCGCGGAGTTCGTGCGGGCCACAAGCTACGCCGAGGCTGCAGGCTTCGATATGCTTGAGCTGCATATGGCCCACGGCTACCTGCTCGCCAGCTTCATCTCGCCCCTCACGAACTTGCGCACCGACGAGTACGGCGGTGAGATAGAGCGCCGCATGCGCTTCCCGCTGGAGCTGCTCTGCGCCGTGCGCGCAGCCTGGCCCGCCCACAAGCCGCTCTCGGTGCGGCTCTCCGGCACCGACTGGCACCCTGACGGGCTTAGCGGCGAGGAACTGGTGGCGGCAGCGAAATTGCTCAAGGCTGCCGGCGCCGACCTGATCGACTGCTCCGCCGGGCAGACCATCCCCGACCAGCGGCCCATCTACGGGCGCATGTTCCAGACTCAGATTGCCGATCAGGTGCGCAACGAGGCCGCGATCGCCACCATGGCCGTCGGCAACATCACCAGCGCCGATCAGATCAACACGATCTTGCTCCAGGGCCGCGCCGATCTAGTGGCCCTGGCGCGGCCCCACCTCACCGATCCCTACTTTACACTGCGGGCGGCCGCAGAGGCCGGCTACCGTGGCCAGGCCTGGCCAAAGCCCTATTACCCAGGGCGCAACCAGCTTTACCGGCTGGCCGAGCGCGAGCAGGCCGAGCTGCGCGACACCAAGCTCCGGCTGCGCCCCGCAAGCCACGAGGTGCAGGCGGAGGAGTAGCAGGCAGCGGCTGTCTTGTCACAGCCCAAGCTGCTGGGCATAAAAATCGGCGATGCGGCGCAGGTAGAGCTGGTTTTCCTCGCCGCGAAACGAGTGCGGCTGCCCCGCATACTCAAAATACTCAACCGGTTTGCCTGCCACCTGGAGCCCGTCGAGCAGGTCGCCCGGCCACTTATACGGCACGATCTCGTCTGCCGTGCCCCAGTGGATCTGCACCGGCGCCTGGACGTACTGAAGGAAGGGCAGGGGCGAGAGGCGCTGGTACAGGTCGGGCGCCTGCTCCGGCCGCACCGGAAACTCGATCTCCAGCCGGTCGATCACGCCGCTGCGCTGCCCAGGTGGGCGGCTCGCCCGCTGCGCCCAACGCTCGGCGCGAAACGCATAATCCTCGGCGATCGTCAGCGACGCCGGCGCGTAGATCACCGCCGCTGCGATCTGGTCGCTCACGGCCATAACTTTGGCCG
>JAYUYB010000032.1:0-2220 GCA_043752655.1 Chloroflexota bacterium | reverse complement strand
CCTGAAGGCACCGGGAGCCCAAGGCCCCCTGCTGATCGACCAGCTGCGGCTCGCCCAGAGCTGCCCCGACGAGGTGACGGTGACGAGCGCTGCCGCTAGCGGCCCCGGCTCGCTGCTCCAGGCCCTGGCCGATGTCTGCCGGGGCGGCACAGTGCGCTTCGACCCGACCCTGTCCGGCCAGACGATCACGCTAAGCACGGAGCTGTCCATCGCCCGCGATGTGACGGTGGACGGCGTGCCCGGCCTGCGCCTGAGCGGGGCCGGCCAGTCACGTGTGCTGGTGGTCGGCGCCGGGGCGTCCGCCATCGTGCGCGACTTGCTCATTAGCGACGGCTACGGCTATCAGCTCGGCGGCGCCGTGATCGCCAACGGCCAGCTGACCCTGGAGCGGGTGACGGTGGAGGGCAGCCGTACCAACGGCGAGTTCCAGTTCTGGCAGGGTGGCGGCGGGATCTACGTGGGCGAGGGTGGCGCGCTGACGCTGCGGGACAGCACGGTGCGCAACAACACGACTACGGGCTCGGACGGTGGTGGGATCTACGGCTTCACCAACAGCCTGATCATCCTGGAGCGCAGCGCGGTGATCGGCAACACGGCCGGCAACGTCGGCGGCGGGCTGCGCACCCTGGGCGACGCCCTGATCGAGAACAGCACGATCAGCGGCAACAGCAGCGTGGGCTGGCATGGCGGCGCGGTCTTCCACACCGACGGCGTGCTGCGCCTGAGCCACAGCACAGTGGCTGCGAACAATGCGCCGGGCGGCACCACAGGCGGGATCTTCGTCGGCACCTTCGGGCCGGGCGGCGCCCAGGCCGAGCTGCTTGGGAGCGTGCTGGCCGGCAACAGCGGCGAGCAGTGCTTCCGCAGCTTCTTCGGCCCGGGGCCGGTAGGGATCAGCTCGGAGGGCGGGAACCTGGCGAGCGACGGCAGCTGTGTGCTCACCGGCGCGGGCGACCGGCCCGGCGTAGACCCGCTGCTCGCGCAGCTAGCCGACAACGGCGGCGCGAGCCTGACCCATGCGTTGCTCGCCGGCAGCCCCGCGATCAACGCGGCGGCCGCAGCGACCTGTCCGGCCACTGATCAGCGCGGGGTAACCCGCCCACAGGGCGCGGGGTGTGACAGTGGCGCCTTCGAGCGCGTGCCGTAGGCGGCACTAAACAGCGAGAGCCTTGCTGGCCAGGGCTTGTTGGAGACCAGCAAGGCTCTCGCTCGCTCGGGTATGTAAGGTGGTGCGCCAGGCAGCCTTCCGGGAAGCTCTAAAGGGCCTCGCGGTACACGGCCTCGACGCGGTCGAGCATGCGCGGCAGGCTGAACTCGCGCTCGGCGCGGGCACGCCCGGCGGCGCCCATGGCCTGCGCAAGCGCGGGGCTGGCGATCAGGGCGTGGAGAGCGCGGGCGAGCGCGGGGATGTCGTTGGGCGGCACGACGATGCCGGTGCGCCCGTGGAGCGTAACGTAGCTTGTGCCAGTGCCAATCTCGGTGCAGACGACGGGCAGCCCGGCGGCCTGGGCCTCCACCTGGACGATGCCGAAGGCCTCGCTGCGCTCGACAGAGGGTAGGGCGAAGACGGTGGCGGCGTGGTAGAAGGCGCGCAGCTCGGCCTCGCCCTGGCCGCCGACGAAGTGGACGCGCTCGGCCAGGCCGAGGCTGGCGGCGAGCGCTTCGAGGTCGGCGCGGCGCTCGCTGGCGTCGTCGCCCACAAACACGGCTCGTGCGGGGACGTGGGCCATCGCGCGCACCAGCCTGTCGGCCCCCTTGTAGTAGCGCAGGCGGCCCACGAAGAGCACAATGGGGCCGGGGAAGCGGGCGCGCAGCGCGGCGACGCGGGCGGGGTCGGCGTGGCCAAAGCGCTCCAGAGGCACGCCGTAGGGCACCACGCGGCAGTGTGAGGCGACGGGTGCCAAGAAGGGCGAGGAGCGGATGTAGGCGGGGCTAGCGACGATGATGCGGCGGGCGCGGGCCAGGGTGGCGCGCACGAGCGGGGCAACGATCTGGCCGAGACGGCGCTGGCGCACGATGTCGCTGTGGTAGCTGACGACGAGGGGGATGCGGGGGGCGGCCAGGAGCGCGGCGAGGTCGCCCGGCGGGAAGGGGTGATGCAGGTGGACGAGGTCGGGGCGCTGGCGGGCGAGCAGCAGCGGCAGGCCGGGGCTGAGGGGCGTGGAGGCGGCGGTGAGCAGACGCCCGGCGCCCAGCACGCGCACTCCGCCAAGCTCGTAC
>JAYUYB010000031.1:0-25256 GCA_043752655.1 Chloroflexota bacterium | reverse complement strand
TCGCGATCTCCTACCGGCAGACGATCCACGCGTACCCAAACGGCGGCGGCGCCTACACTGTGGCCCACGAGAACCTTGGCCCGCTGCCCGGCCTGATCGCGGCGGCGGCGCTGCTGATCGACTACGTGCTCACCGTGGCCGTCAGCATCTCGGCGGGCGTGGCCGCGATCACCTCCCTGGCCGGCAACTGGGGCGCGCCCTGGCTCGCCCAGTACGCCGTCGAGATCGCGCTGTTCTGCATTCTGCTCGTGGGCCTCGCCAACCTGCGCGGTGTGAAGGAGAGCGGCGCCGTCTTCGCGGTGCCAACCTACGTCTTCATCACGAGCATCCTGGCCATGATCGCCTGGGGTGTCGCGAGCGTGCTGCTCGGCACCTCCGCACCCGTGGCCCAGCCGGCGGAGCCTGCGCTCCACGCCGGCGAGGCACTTGGCCTGTGGCTCGTGCTGCGCGCCTTCGCCGCCGGCTGCACCGCCCTCACCGGAGTCGAGGCGATCTCCAACGGCATCCCGGCCTTCAAAGCGCCTGAGGCGAAGAACGCCGCCACCACGCTCAGCTGGATGGTCGGCATCCTCGCCACGATGTTCCTCGGCATTACCTGGCTGGCCAACCGGCTCCAGGCCATCCCCAACGAGCTCACGCACGAGACGGTCATCTCGCAGCTGGCGCGCACGGTCTTCGGGATCGGCCCAGTCTACGTGATTATTCAGGTCGCCACCGCGCTGATCCTGGTGCTGGCTGCCAACACCGCCTACGCCGACTTCCCGCGCCTGACCTCGCTGCTGGCGAGAGATCGTTTCCTGCCGCGTCAGTTCGCCTCGCGCGGCGACCGGCTGGTCTTCTCCAACGGGATCGTGGTGCTCTCGCTGTTTGCGGCGGGGCTGGTGGTCTTTTTTCGTGCGAACGAGATCGCCATGCTGCCGCTCTACGCGATCGGCGTCTTCCTCTCGTTTACGCTCTCGCAGAGCGGCATGATCGTCCACCACATGCGCGAGCGCGAGCCGGGCTGGCGCTCCGGGCTGAGCATCAACGGCCTGGGCGCGCTGCTCACGGCGGTGGTGCTGGTGGTGCTCGCCGTCACTAAGTTTACCCACGGCGCCTGGGGGGTGCTGGTGCTGATCCCGCTGCTGGTGCTGGTCTTCAGCCGCATCCACGGCCACTACGCCCGCGTGGCCGAGCAGCTCTCGCTCACCACTGCCGCCAAGCCCAAGCCCGTGCGCCGGCTCACCGTCGTAGTGCTGGTAAGCGGCGTCCACAAGGGCGTGCTGCCCGCGCTGGAGCTGGCAAAGTCGCTCGCCCCAGACAACGTGACGGCGGTGTATGTGAACCTCGACCAGGATCAGACTGACCGCCTCCAGATGCGCTGGTGCGATTGGGGCTGCGCGGTGCCCCTGGTGGTGCTGGAGTCGCCTTTCCGCTCGCTGATCACGCCGCTGATGAACTATATCGACGAGGTGGACGGGCGCTACGGCGACGATGAGCTGCTGGTGATTCTGCCCGAGTTCGTGCCCGCGCACTGGTGGGAGCACCTGCTCCACAACCAGACCGGCCTGATCCTGCGCACCGCCCTGACTTTACGCAAGGGCAAGGTGGTGATTAGCGTGCCGTACCAGTTGGAGCGCTAGGGAGACAAGGAGACAAGGAGACAGCTCGTCGCTGCCGATAGGTGCTCCCTGTCTCCCGGTCTCCCGGTCTCCCTAGCGAGCGCAACGAGCGATTCTCCTTGTCTCCTCTACGGGTTCAAATGCGTAAGCGCCGAGCGCAGCACCGCCTGCACGCGGGGGCGGCCGATCTGCTTGATCGCCTCCGGCACATCCATCCAGCGCACCTCCTCGATCCCCTCCTCGACGCCGGGGCGCAGCTCGCCGCGCTTGGCCAGCACCAGATAGTAGATCACGATCTTGCGCTTCAGGCGGCCCTGCTTTAGCACGCGATAGCTGCTCTGCGAGAGCGGCTCGATCACGCGCCCACCCAGGCCCGTCTCCTCGCGCAGCTCGCGCAGCAGCGCCTCCTCATCGCTCTCGTCACGCTTCACCCGCCCCTTCGGCAGCGTCCAGAGGCCGCCACGCTTGCGGATCAGCAGCACCTCCACAAGCCCCGCTTTGTTGCTGCGAAGCGCAACGCCACCCACTGCCCGAATCGCCATAGCTGCTGCTCTCTGTCTACGCTCAGGGCGTGTTTGTCCGCTGATTACGCTGATTACGCTGATTTTCGGCCCATTGCTGGCCCCAAGGATGCGCTTGGCAGGCTGCACGTTTGCTACAATGTGCGCACGTTGCGCTGCTCTGTCCCCTGTTGCCTGTCCGCTTACACAGCCACCGATGATCATACCACGCGCCGTCGCTCTGTTCATCAGCCTGCTGGCCGCCATACTCGCCCTCGGGTTGGCGAGCACGGCCGCCGCCCAGGCCAGCGCGCTTGATCTGGCGGGCTACGAGCGGCTGCTGCGCGAGGGCCAGGCGGCCGCCGCGCGCGGCGACCAGATCAGCCTGGAGCTTGTGGCCTCCCAGCTGGCCGAGGCTACCGCCGTAACCCTGCCAGGCGGCGCCACGGCCCCGGTGGACAACGCCTGGCTCGCGAGTGAGCTGGCGCGGCCCATCCCGCGCCTGCCCTGGATCGCCGCCCGCTTTGGCGCCCTGATCGACGCGCTGGCGCTCCAGGCGCCCCCGGCCCCCGCCGACGCCACGCAGCGGCTGGAGGCCATCCTCGCCGGCCCGCCTTTTGCGCATCCAGCCGCCGAGCCGAGCGAGCCGAGCTGGCTGGATCGTTTCTTTGAGTGGCTGGCCGAGCTGCTCGGCGGGATCGCGCAGCCAGTGGGCCAGGCCGCCGCCGGGCAGCCCGGCAGCGTCGCCTCCTGGGCGCTCACTGCGGCCGGCGCCGCCCTGGTGCTTGGTGTGCTGGCGCTCTGGCTGCGCGGCCTGCGCCGCACCCTGCGGCCCGTCGCCAGCCTGGCGCCCGCCGCAGCCGTGGCCCGCGATGCAGCCGACGCCCGCGCTCAGGCCGCCGCCCTAGCCCAGGCCGGCAACTACCGCGCCGCCGTGGGGCTGCTCGCCCGCGCCGCGCTGCTCTGGCTCGACGAAGGAGGCCGCCTGCGCTACGACGCCCACCAGACCAACCGCGAGCACCTCGCCCGCCTGCGCGAGCAGCCCGAGCTGCGCCGCCAGCTTGCGCCCGTCGTCGAGACCGCCGACCGCGTCTGGTACGGTAATGCCCCCCTGGACGCGGCGGGCTACGCCGCCTACGAGGCCCAGGTGGAGCGGCTGCGCCAGGACGGGGCTCCGTGATACGTCTTCTATTTAGCAAGGCGACGACGGACGGCCGACGCCCGCCCGCTCGCCGTCCACCGTCCACCGTCCACCGTCCACCGTCCACCGTCCACCGTCCTCCACCGCCTGAGCAGCGAACCCTATGCCGAAACGTGACGCTCTAACCCTTGCTGGTATCTTCATCCTGCTAGCGGCCTTCATCGCCCTGGGGCCGGCCCGCGCCACCAGCATGCCCGGCATCGGCGCCAGCAGCTACGCCAGCGGCCCTGGCGGCGCCCTGGCGTTCTTCCAATGGCTAGGCGAGCTTGGCTACGACTTGGAGCGCGTGCAGGGCAAGGCCTTCGCGCCCGACCCCGAAGCCGCCCTCATGCTTGTGCTCGGCCCCAGCGAGCGCTACAGCCGCGAGGAGGCTGCGGCGGTGGCGGAGTGGGTCGCTGCGGGCGGCACGCTGCTGGTGGCCGATGACAACGTCGGCGCCTTTGGCATGGCCGACCGGCTGCTGGAGGCGTTCGAGCTAGAACTGGTGCCGCTGCCCGACGACGCGGCCCCGCTACTGGAGGCCCCCGTGCTACAGCCGGCCCTGGGCACACCGCCAGCGCGCACGCTGCGGGCCGAGGCCAGCGGCGCCATCGGCAGCGCGCGCGCCGACCTCGCCGTGCTTGCAGGGAGCGAGGCGGCGCCCGTTCTCGTGGGCCTCCAGCACGGCGAGGGCTACGTCTACGCGAGCAGCGCCGTGTTCCCCTTCACCAACGCCGGCCTCGCCGAGCCAGACAACGCTGAAGCCGTGCTGAATCTGCTGCGGCGCGTGCCGCCTGGCGGGCGCGTGGTGTTCGACGAGTACCACCACGGCTTTATCGACGCGCCATCGCTGCGGGCGCTGCTGCTGGGCACGCCCTGGGGCTGGGCGACGCTCTACGCGGCGGGCGTGGCGGCGGGCTACTTGGCGCTCACCGGGCGCCGCTTCGGCCGGCCAGTGCCGCTGCGCGAGGAGGTTGCCCGGCGCAGCAGCGCGGAGTACATGGAGAGCATGGCGGGGCTGCTGCGCCGGGCGGGCAAGCTGGAGTTTGTGCAGGCCCACTATCGGACAAGCCTCAAGCAGCGCCTCGCCCGCACCTACGGCCTTAACCCGCAGCTCGACGACGCGCCCTTCCTGGAAGGCCTCGCCGACGTGAGCCCAGCCCAGGCGCAGGCGGCGAGCGCACTCCTGGCCCAGCTCGCCCGCCCCGTCGACGAGCAAACGCTCTTGCGCCTGGTGGCCGAGAGCGATAGCCTGACCCAGCGTTAGAGCGATAGGCGATAGGCATTGCAGCGTGGCGGTGTGCGCCCGGCACCTTCATCTGCGCAATCTGCGTAATCTGCGGACACATATGCGCCGTCAGCTTGAGCCAATCATGGATCTGCTCGACGAGGGGCTACGGCTCTACCGGCGCAGCTTCGCGCCGCTGCTGATCCTGGCCTCGCTGGCGGCGCTGCCGATCGGGCTTACGGTGGTGGCATGGATCATGGCCGCCGACTGGCTGGCGTCGGGCTTTGGCTCGCTGCTCGTCACCGGCACGCTGCTGGCGGCGCTGCCCCTGAGCCTCTACGTGATGGGCGCCCTGAGCCGCGCGGCGCTGATGGCCGCCGACGGCGGGCCGGTGCAGCTCCGCCGCGCCCTCGCCATCGGCCCGCTGCGCGTGCTCGGCATGGGCTGCTACGGCACGCTCTTCTCGCTCGCGGCCAGCGTGGCTGTAAGCACGATCAGCACCGTGTGCATCTGCGGGGCCTACATCGTGGTGGTGGCGCTGATCGGCGTGGCCGCGTCGGTGGGCTTTGCAGGCGGCGCCGCCGGGAGCGCGGCGGCCGGCCTCCTGATCGCCGTGGGCGTGATCGCCTTCCTGATTATCTACGCGGCCAGCCTGGTGGTGAACGGCGCGATCTACGGCAGCGTGGTCTTCGCGCTGCAGCCCTTCGTCCACGAGCGCACAGGCCTCGGCGCGGCGATCAGGCAGAGCCTCGATCTGCTCGTCTATCGCCTGGGGCAGAACCTGCTGGTCTTCCTCTGCGCAAGCCTGGTGTTTGGGGTGGTGGCCCTGGCGGCTACGCTGGCGATAGGCGTGCTGGTGCCGCTGCCCGCGCTCTTCCTGCTGGGCACCGATTCCAACCTGGCCCGCGCGATCACCGCGGCGGCCTGGGTGGCGGGTGTGAGCGCCGCAGTGCCGCTGCTGCCGATCTGGATGGCGCTGCTCTACCGCCGCCGCCGCGCCGCCCGCGCGGGCGAGGAACTTGTGACGCAGCTTGCGGCGCTCAGGGCGTAAGCTGGGCGGTTTATCCACAGATGGCACAGAAGATGGCACAGATTTTCGGGCAATTAAGGAGGGCTGCCGGGCTGTCTCCGGCAATTGAGCGGCAATCTGTGTCATCTGTGGATAACGCGCTGGATGGTTTGCGGATTGCCCCGAACCCTGCTATTCTGCGAACACTGGAAGCAATGAACGGAGCGAGCCGTGGAGCGCGTCACAGTCGTGAAGGTGGGCGGCAACGAGCTGGATGAGCCCGCTTTTCTGGCGGGGCTGAGCGCCGCTGTGGCCAGCTTCGCCGCGCCGCTTGTGCTTATCCACGGCGGCGGCAAGGAGATCACCGCCGCCCTAGATAGCGCCGGCCTGCCTGTGCATTTCGTAGAGGGCTTGCGCGTCACCTCGCCTGCGGCCATGGCGATCATGCAGCAGGTTGTCTGCGGCACGATCAACAAGCGCGTTGTGTCCAGCCTGGTGGCCGCCGGCGCGCGCGCCCTGGGCCTGAGCGGGCTCGACCTCGGGCTGCTGCGCTGCGCACCCCACCGCCCCGCCGGGGCGGACCTCGGGCGCGTCGGCGCCATTACTAGCGTCGACGCCGAGGTGCTCACGGCGATGCTGGGCCACGGCTGGCTGCCTGTCTTCGCCCCCGTCGCCCTCGGCGCCCACGACGGCCTGAGCTACAATGTAAACGCCGATATGGTGGCCCAGGCGATCGCGGCGGCGCTCGGCGGCGCCGAGCTGCTCTTTGTCACCAATGTGCCGGGCGTGCTGCTTGGGGGCGCCGTGGCGCAGCAGCTTGAGCGCGCGGCCGTGGCGCGGGCCATCGCCTCAGGCGAGATCAGCGGCGGCATGGTGCCTAAGGTGCGCGCCGCGCTCGCAGCCCTGGAGGCCGGCGCCGCCTCGGCTCGCATCACTAACCTCGCGGGCTTCGCTGCGGGCGGAACGAGGTTTCTCTGAGCAACGACCCAGCCATCCACTACGTCGCCGCCGGCGACATCTTCGCCAACCTCGAGCCAGGTGAGCGGGCCGAGGTGGAGCGCCTGATCGCCTCCAGCGTCTACCCCGCCGGCCAGATCTTCCACTCGCCCAACGAGGCCGGCGAGCAGCTGTTTGTGCTGCGCTCGGGCCGCGTGCGCATCTACAAGCTCTCGCCCGAGGGCCGCGCCCTCACCCTGATGGTGCTGGAGCCGCTCACGCTCTTCGGCGAGATGACGCTCGTAGGCCAGTGGCTCCACGACACCTTCGCCGAGGCGATGACGCAGTGCGTGATCGGCGTGATCGGACGCGACACGCTGCGGCGCATCCTGGAGCAGCATCCTCTGGTGGCGATCGCGTTCATGGAACTGATGGGCCAGCGCCTGCGCACCATGGAGAACAAGCTCGCCGACATCGCATTTAAGAATGTGCCCCAGCGCCTCGCCACCGTGCTGCTCAACCTCGCAGGCGTGCCCGCCGGCCAGGGCCAGACGCCCATCCCCCCCAGCGTCGTGCGCTACACCCACCAGCAACTCGCCGAGATGATCGGCTCCTACCGCGAGACGGTCACGAAGGCCATCGGCGAGCTACGCGAGGCCGGTGTGATCCGCATCGAGGACGACGCCATTTCCCTCACCGATGTCGATCAGTTACAGCGGCTCGCTCATCGGTGACAGGGTGACAGGAGACACCTGACGGCGCCGATGAGCGCTCCTTGTCTCCCGGTCACCCGGTCTCTTGGTCACCTTCGCTCTGTGCCCCGCCGGGTGAAGTCATCGATCGTCTTGCGTAAGCCGTCGTAAAGCTCACGCAGATTCATGATCTTTACATCTGGGGCCACGCGCTGCTTCTGGATGAAAACCCACGACCACAGCAGCCCCTGCGCCACCATCACGAATATCACAATCCCCAGCATAATCCAGCCATCCATGGCGGCCCTGCCTTTCTTCAACGGTGGATGTGCATAGCATACATCAGCCTTTCTCTGTGCGCAACAGCCGACAGCCGCTTCCCGTGGTGCTTCCCCCGCCAGCATCCGCTTATAGAGTAGCCGTATATGGAAGGCTCGAAGCCGCGCGCCACAGATCAGGTCGTCGCCCGAAGCAACCAGCGAGTCTCGGCGAGGCCGGCCTGGTTGCGCTTGTCGCGCTGCTCTCTACGGTGCTGTATGTCGGCCGGATCGGCTTCTACAGCGACGACTGGTTTTTTATCGGGGCGCTCTTCCAGCACGCGCCCGATCACTCATACCTCGGGCTGCTCTGGCAGTTCACCGACTCGAACACCCTGCCACGCCCGGTGCAGCTGGTGTACCTGACGACGCTCTACTACTTTTTTGGCGACAACCCGCTTGGCTACCACATCGTCAATAGACTGAGCATCGCCGCCACCGGGGCACTCTTCTACCTGCTGCTGCGCGAGCTGCGACTGGCCGTGCGCATGGCCCTAGCCGCCGGCCTGCTCTTTGTGCTGCTGCCCCACGCCTCTGCCAGCCGCTACTGGTACGCGCTTTTCCAGGCCAACCTGAGCCTGCTGTTCTTCTGACTGAGCGTCTACGCCGACCTGCGGCTGTTGCGGGCCGCGCCTGGCCGACGCGCCCTCTGGCATGCCCTGAGCATCCTCGGGCTGCTCCTGAGCTGTCTGTCGTACGAGCTGCTCATCCCGCTCTTTGCGCTCGCACCACTGCTCGCCTGGTACCAGCAGCGCCAGCTCGCGGCGCACGGCGAGGCCACAGCAGGCCCCCGCACGCCCCTGCTGCTGCTCGCCCGCAACTGGCTACTGCTCGCCGCCGTGATGGGTTTTAAGATCTTCACCACGAACCGGGCTGAGGGCGGCTTCGATGCGCTAGGCCAACTCGTCTGGTTCGCCAGGCTCCAGCTCGATGCGTTCGAAGATCTGCTAATTGGCCCGTATGGCGTGCGGATGCCGCGCATGGTGCAGCGCGCCTTGTTCGAGTATTTCGACCCGGCGGCCCTGCTGCTCAGTCTGGCCGTGGGCGCCCTCGTCTTCGTCGCGCTCTTCTGGCGCCCGAGCCATCCAGACGACAGGCTACCGGAGCTGCGCGCCCTGCTGCGGCTGGCCGCGCTGGGCCTGGTTCTCTTCGTAGCAGGCTATGCAATCTTTCTCACCAACCGCCAGGCGATTATCACCGCCACCGGGATCAACAACCGCTCGTCGTCTGGCGCCGTCTTCGGGATCACGCTCCTGATCGTGGCGGGCGCCGGGATCGCCGCACGCCTGCTGCGCCGCGAGCAGCTCGTCAACCTCGCCTTCGCGCTGATCATCGCGGCCTACGCAGGTGGCAGCACCCTGGCCGTCACCACGCTCGGCAATCTGTGGGCTGCGGCCAACCAGGAGCAGCACGCAATCATGGCCGAGCTGCGCACGCGCTTCCCCACGCCCGCCCACGGCTCCTCCATTATTATCGACGGCTACTGCCCCTACATCGGCCCCGCACCTGTATTCGAGGCCTTCTGGGACACCTCCGGCATGCTGCGCGAGCTCTACGACGACCCTACACTCCAGGGCGACACCATCAACTACCGCACCGAGGTTCACCCCGACGGACTCCACACGCGCATGTACCTTAACCACGAGGTGCGCACCCCGGCCACCGAGGCCGCCGCCGCCAAAGGCGAGCTGCGCCGCCTGGAGCTTGTGCCCTTCTCTGTCCATCCTTATGGCAAGCTCTGGATCTACAACCGCGCCGCCAATGTGGTAGTGCAGATCCCCGACGACGCCGCCGCCAGCGCCTACCTGGCGCGCTACAATCCCACCCAGGACAGTGGCTGCGGAAACTTCCGCGCGGGGAACGGCGCCTTCGTCTGGTAGGCACTGCCTTCTGCCTGCCCCCCGCCGTGCTATAATCAGGGCGTTTCCGCGCACAGCAAGGGGGCTACGATGCCCGAGTATGGTTTTGCCACCCGCGCCATCCACGCCGGCCAGGCGCCCGACCCGGCCACAGGCGCGGTGATTGTCCCGATCTACCAGACCAGCACCTTCGCCCAGGAGTCGGTGGGTGTCCACAAGGGCTACGACTACGCCCGCAGCGGCAACCCCACCCGCACGGCGCTGGAGACGGCCCTCGCCGCGCTCGAAGGCGGCACGCACGGCATCTGCTTCGCCTCTGGCCTCGCCGCCGAGACCACCATCGCGCTCGCGCTGCTTAAAAGCGGCGACCACGTGCTCTGCGGCGATGATGTCTATGGCGGTACCTACCGCCTTTTTAAGCGTGTGCTGGAGGACAAAGGGATTGTCACCAGCTTTGTCGATACCAGCGACACCGCGCAGGTGGCGGCGGCCCTGCGCCCCGCGACACGCCTGATCTGGCTTGAGACGCCCACCAACCCCATGCTCAAGCTGGCCGATATCGCCGCGATCAGCGCCGTGGGCCAGAGCCAGGGCGCCCTGACGGTCGTGGATAACACGTTCGCCTCGCCAGCCTGCCAGCGCCCGCTGGAGCTTGGCGCCGATATGGTGCTCCACTCGACCACGAAGTATCTCGGCGGTCACTCGGATGTGGTCGGCGGCGCCGTGATCACGTCGAATGACGCCCTGGCCGAGCGGCTGCGCTTTGTGCAGAATGCTGCGGGCGGCGTGCCCGGCCCCTTCGACTGCTGGCTGGTGCTGCGCGGCATCAAGACGCTGCAGCTGCGCATGCGCCAGCACGGCGAGAACGCTATGGCCGTGGCAAACTTCCTCCAAACCCACAGCGCCGTGGAGCAGGTGATCTACCCCGGCCTGCCTAGCCACCCCCAGCACGAGCTGGCCCGCCGCCAGATGCACGGCTTCAGCGGCATGATCTCCTTCCTCGCCGCCGGCGGCGAGAAGGCCGCGCTCAAGATCGTCTCGCGCACGCAGCTCTTCACGCTCGCCGAGAGCCTCGGCGGCGTCGAGAGCCTGATCGAGGTGCCCGCCGCGATGACCCACGCCTCGGTCGCGGGCTCCACCCTGGAGGTGCCCGCCGGCCTCGTGCGCCTCAGCGTCGGCGTCGAGGATGTCGCCGACCTGCTGGCCGATCTCGACCAGGCCCTGGATTAAAAGGCCCAGAAAGTGTCTTCATCTATGTACCGTGCCCTGGCTATCCTGAGCCTGGCTTTGGCGCTCGCCGCCTGCGCTGGCCCGCCTGCTGCTGCGGTGCCTACGCCAACACCCGCGCCCAGCGCCACACTGGCCCCAAGCGACACGCAGACACCGAGCGCCACCGCTCGCCCCAGCGCCACCGCTCGCCCCAGCGCCACCGCATCCCCAGCGGCAAGCGCCACAATACGGCCTAGCATCACGCCGACCCTAGCCTCAAGCGCCACCCCCGCAGCGGCGGGCGTCGGCGACGCGATCTTTGACGCCATGGTGCAGACCGCCGCCGCCGACATCTACAGCCTCGCCCTTACGCTCCAGGGCAGCGGCAGCGTGGCTGGCAGCACCCCCGATGCCCCCGCAGCGATCCTCACGATGCAGGGCGACTTCGCCGGCAAGGACTACCGCTTCACCGCCAGTGGCTTGCTCGCCACCTTCCTCGGCGCCGACCCGGTGCGCGGCCTCCAGGCTACACAGGTGGACGGCACCAGCTACGTGCGCGGCCCGATCAGCTTCATCGGCGCCCCCGAGGAGGCCTGGTATCGCCTCGCCCCGGCCCAGGCCGCGCTCGCCGCCCCGCCCGTAAGCGCCAAGGCCACGCTTGGCCTGCTCACCACCTCCGCCACGATGTACGCTGGCTTCACAGCCGGCCCCACCGAGCAGCGCGACGGGCAGCGCTGCCAGAGCTACAGTGGCAACAAGGCCGCTACCGTCGTCCTGCTCCAGAGCCTCGCCCAGAGTGGCCTGCCCGCGCCCAGCGACCCCAACCAGATCGATAAGGCCGAGTCGAGTATCCTGGTCTGCCCGGACGGCTACGTCCACGCCCTGACCATGGCTTTCTCCGGCAGGAACCCCGGCGACACCCCAACGCCGTTCAGCTACGACCTCGATGTGCAGCTCTCCGCCTTCGACGCGGCGCTCGGCATCACCGCGCCAGCCGACGCCCGCGACTTGCCGGCCCCTGGCAGCGGCCCAACACCGTAACAAGACCGTGGACGATGGGAAGCCACAAATCGAAATACCTTCCGGGAAGGTGGTACACCACAATTTCCTGGCTCGCAGGGGAGCCTTCCCGGAAGCTAGACTTGGAGGATCGCTATCGTGCGCTACCTGTTTCGCCTCGCGGCCGCCGCAGCGCTGCTGCTGCTGCTGGCCGCACCGGCCCTCGCCCAGGGCCGCCTGATCCTTGAGGATCCAGGCGGCCGCCTCAACGAGGGCGCCGTGAGCAGCGCCGCCCGCGCCCTGATCAATAAGGGCGCCACTGTGGCCGTCTACATCGTGGACAACGGCGATGGGGACGATTTTACGCAGCGCCTGATCGAAAGCGGCATCGCCCGCAGCGACGGCGCCCTGCTCTCCAACGTAGTCGCCATCTACATCGCCATCGATGACCGCTACAGCAATATCACCTACGGCGACCAGTGGTTCGACGCCCTTGGCGTTAACGAGAACGCCGACCTGATTCGCAACGACCAGCTGAACCCTGGCCTTGCCGATGGCGACTACACCGCCGGCGTGGTCGATGGGCTCACCGCGATCAATGCGGCGATCGACAACCCGCCCGTCCCCGGCGGTGGCGTCAATGTGAACACCGCCCCCATCGCCGGCAGCCTGGCCGCGATCGCCGCTGCGGGCGGCGGCGCCTACCTCTTCTCCCGCCGCCGCCGCACCGCCAAAATCCGCGCCACCGCAGAGCAGCGCCTCAAAGCGGCCCGCGAGGGTGCTGGCGCCCTGATCGCCGAGCTAGGCCGCCGCTTCAACGACAGCGTCGAGAAAGCCAAGTTCGACAAGGTCTCCTACAGCGCCGCCGACGTGAAGCGGGTGCAGCAGCTCCAGCAGGCCGCCGCCGCGCGCTTCACGGGGGTGCAGACTACGTTTGACGACGTTGGCGAGCAGCTCGACCGCTACGAGAAGCCCACCAACGAGCAGCTTGAGACCGCCGCCGTTGGCTACGACCAGGTGACGGTGGAGGCGCAGACGACAAGCGAGGAGCTGCGCGCCGTGGAGACCCTGCGCGTCCAGCTCGACGAGCAGGCCCGTACGGCCCGTGAGGAGCTCGACCGCGCAAAAAAAGCCTGACCGGCGCTGCCAGCCTGCTGGCCGCCCTGGGTGACGAGATCGCCGATCCTTCGGCGGCCCTCGCCCCGGTGCAGCAGCAGGTGGAGCGAGCCGAGGCCGCGATGGGCGTCTATGACGCCATCAGCGCAGCCAAAGCCGCCAAGGCAGCGTCGGAGACCGCACAGCAGATCAGCGCCGTGGCCGAGCGCCACGCCGCCATTCGCGCCGGCATCGGCAAGGAGCGCCGCGAGGCGCTGGCCGTGGCCGAGCAGGGCTACCGCCTGGAATTCAGCAACGCCACGCTCGCCGAGAGCGAGCAGTCCCTTGGCGTTGCCGCCGACGCGCTTCAGTCGCGCGGCCCCGCCGCCATGAGCCCCCATCTCGACACGGCGCAGGCCAAGCTGGCGCAGGCCGTAGCCCAGGGCAGCGGCGCGCCCGCCCTGCGTGACGAGAACGAGCGCCGCCTTGCCGAGCTCGACGCGCGCGGCCAGGCCGACGCCGCCCAGATCGCCGGGGGCCGTGTCGCCTTCGACGCCGTGGACGAGTTCGCCCCAAGCACGTGGGCCGACATCAAAGGCAACGGCAGTGAGGCCCAGGCCGCCGCCGACCGCGCCCATAAGCAGTGGGAGCAGGCGCGCGCGGGTAACAGCATGGAGGCGCAGGCCTTCTACGAGAGCAAGGAGCGGCTCGACGCCGCGACCAAAGAGCTGGATTATGTTGATCAGCTGATCGACGCGATCCTGACGCGCCTTAAGGATCTGGAGGCGGCCCGCGCTGGCGCGCGTGGCCTGCTGGCCGAGGTGGAGCGCAGCATCGCCAGCGGCCTGGAGTTTGTGCGCGCCAACGACCCCGACGTGGGCAAGCTGCCCGAGGGCAAGCTGCGCGAGGCGAGCCAGCAGCTTGCCAGCGCTCAGGCGGAGGCGGGGCAGCCCAAGCCCGACTGGCTGAGGCTCGCCGCCGCCGCCACCAATGCCGACCGCATGGCCGACGAGGCGCTTGTCGGCGCGCGCTCCGAGGCCGAGCAGATCCAGAAGCTGCGCAAGCAGGCCGAGCAGCTGCGCCCCCTGGTCGCCGGCGAGGTCAACAAGATCGCCAAGTACGTCAACCTGCACGACGCGGACATCGCGCCCGCCTCGCTGGCGAGCGTCAAGGCGCTTGTGGGCCACTACGAGCAGGCCGAGGGGCTTGCGAAGCGCGCCACCGAGCTGAGCGAGGAGCAGCGGCGCGCCGCGCTGGAGGCGCTGCTGGCCGCCCTGGTGGCGCTCCAGCAGGAGAGCCACGGCGTCTACCAGGCCGCCGCCGCCGACGTGGAGCGCCTGGAGCAGCTGCGCGCCAAGGTGAACGAGGCGCTTACCACCACGCGCAACAGCATCGCCGCAGCCGAGGCGGTGGGCGCGCGGGTGCGCGGGCGGGCGCCGGGCAAGCTCTACGGTCGGCTCAAGGAGGTGAGCAGCCGCTTCGACCAGATCCACACGCCGATCACGGGCGAGGCCAACCTGAACAGCGCCCTTGCCCTGGCCGAGTCGCTGCGCGAAGAGGCCACCGATATCGCCAACGACCTACGCGCCTACGATCGGAACAACACCCCCGGCGCTGGCCCGATCATCATTGCGGGCAACGTCGGCGGCTGGGGCGGCAGCGGCGGCTGGAGCAGCGGCGGCGGCAGCAGCGGCCCAAGCTGGGGCGGCTCACATAGCAGCGGCGGCAGCTTCGGCGGCGGCAGCTCCGGCGGGAGCTTTGGCGGCGGGAGCAGTGGGGGGGGATGGTAGGACGATAGCCGATAGCCGATAGCTGGACGGAGCTGTCCGACGTTTTACGTTCTAAGAAGACGGCCTGAGAGAGAGACGTATGGCAAAGAACCCGCTCGCAATGGCACTGGCCAAGGTAGTGATCGCCGCCGCCTGGGCCGACGGCAACCTCGCCACCGACGAGGTGAACAGCCTCAAAAATATGCTCGCCGAAGTGGGCCAGGCCTCTGGTGGCGGCGAGATCACGCTGACCATGCAGGACTGGGCCGAGCTCGACATCTACCTCTACTCGCCAGTTAGCCCCGAGGAGCGCACGCGCCTTGTGGAGGAGCTGGCGGCGACTATGCGCGGCCCGCGCGATCGGACTCTGGCGATCGAGGCGCTGAACAGCCTGATGAGCGCCGACCGCGTGACCACCGACGAGGAGCGGCGCGTGGCCGATGAGATCCGCACGGCGCTGCAGCGCGCCGACGCCGGCCCGCTGCCGATCTTTGGGCAGCTGCTGCGGCGCGGCATGGGCGTGAGGGCCACCGGCCCCAATCGCGAGCAGTTCCTCGACGAGTTTTTGAACAACCGCGTCTATTACGCGGTGCGCGTGCGGCTTGGCAAAGCCCCCGAGGACGATCTTGGCATCCCTGCCGCGGAGGCGCGCACGCTGGCTCTGGCAGGCGGCATCCTCGCCACCTTGGCCCGCGTAGACGCCAACGTCGCCGAGGTGGAGCGCGAGCGCATCGTGGCCGCCCTGGAGCAAGGCTGGGGCATCAGCCACGAGCGCGCCGTGCTGGTGGCCGAGGCCGCGATCGAGGAGAGCAAGGCCAACCTCGACCCCTACGTGCTCACCTACGCCTTCGCCCAGAGCACGAGCGTCGAGGAGCGGGTGCGCTTCCTGGACGCGCTCTTCGCCGTGGCCGCAGGCGAGGGCGGCATCTCCAGCGAGGAGAGCGCCGAGATCAGCCGCATCACCAGCGCCATCCGCCTGGAGCAGCGCCACTTCGTGGAGGCCAAGCGGCGGGCGCTCGGTGTATAGATGGCTCGCGCTGCTGGCGCTGGCCCTGCTGGCGCCGCTCGTCGCCATTGCTGGCGCCGCGCCGCGCCCCGCTCCCGCCGCCGTCGTGCGCGACTTTGTGCTCGGCACCAGCGCCCAGGGCCGCCCGATCCAGGTGGTGCAGGTGGGCGACGGGCCGCGCAAGCTTGTGGTGGTGGGCGACACCCACGGCGGCCCCGAGGCCAACACCTACCAGCTCACGCTCGGGCTGAGCGAGTACTTCCGCGCCAACCCCGAGCAGGTGCCGCCCAGCGTGCGGCTCTACTTCATCCCCACCATCAACCCCGACGGCCTGGCGATTGGCTGGCGCTTCGACGCGGCGGGCGTGGACCTGAACCGCAACATGAACACCAACCTCGACAGCTGCGCCGAGAACGACTGGCGCACCACGGTGCAGGGCGCCTATGGCCTGGTGGCCGACACCGGCGGCCCCTTCGCCGACTCGCAGCTGGAGGCGCGGCTGATCCGCAGCTTTCTCTGGGACGCCTCGGGCGCGATCTTTATCCACTCGAATGCTGGCCTAGTCTTCCCAGCGGCATGCGCGCACCCGCCCTCGATCGCTATGGCCGAGGTCTACGCACGCGGCGCCGACTACAGCTACAGCCGCTTCTGGCCGCTCTACAACATCACCGGCGGCATGCACGATTGGGCCGGCAGCCTCGGCATCGCCGCGATCACGCCCGAGCTGGTGAGCGGCGACGACCCCGAGCTGCCCCAGAACCTCGCCGGCCTCCAGGCGGTGCTCGCCGAGGGCGAGGCGCTGCTGCCGCTGCCCGCCGACGGGCTCGTTGCCGACCTCAGCGTGCCCGCGCCGATCTACCGCTACTGGCGCGCGCTTGGCGGGGAGGAGCGCTTCGGCCCGCCGCTGGAGCCGGCCCGCGTCACCGCCGCTGGGAGCGCGCAGAGCTTCCGCAACGCCCGCATCACGCTGCGCAACGCCCAGCGCGACACGCCCTACTATGTGCAGACAGAGGCGCTCGGCGCTGGCGCAATGCAGGCGCTAGCCTACGGCGGGGCTACGGCCCTGGCCCCCGCGCCGAGCGACGGGGTGGGCCGCAGCTTCCCCGAGACGGGGCACACGCTCAAAGAGGCGTTTCTGGATTTCTGGGAGCGCGGTGGCGGGGTAGACGTGTATGGCCTGCCGCTCTCGCAGGAGTTCGAGGCCCGCGCCGCCGACGGACAGCGCCGAAGCGTGCAGTACCTGGAGCGGGCGGTGCTCGCCTACTACCCTGAGGATGGCGGCGTGCGCCTGGAGCCGCTTGGAGCGCGGGAGCTGGCCGTAGAAGGGCTGGGGAAGCCTGAAGTTCAGTTCACCATACGGTAAATAGGATGTCTGGACCACGAACTGCGCGAACGCCCGGCTTCGTGGCTTTCGCACGGTTTCGCGTTCTTCGTGGTCCAAACGTTCTTCGTGGTCCAAACGTTCTTCGTGGTCCAGACGGTTTCGCGTTCTTCGTGGTCCAGACGGTTTGCATTGCCCCAGCTACACGCGCTCGATGTAGGTTCCGGTGCGGGTGTCGATCTTCAGGGTGTCGCCCTCGTTCACGAAGCCGGGCACCTGGATCACCGCGCCGGTCTCCAGCGTGGCGGCCTTGTTCACGCTGGTGGCGGTGTCGCCGCGCACCGCGATCGTCGTCTCCGTGACCGCCAGGGCCACAAAGATCGGCAGCTCCACCGACAGCAAGATCTCGCGGTCGGAGTCGTAGATCAGCTCGGCGTTCTCGTTCTCCTTGAGGAAGCGGGCCGCATCGCCGACCATAGCCTCGGACACCTGGATCTGGTCGAAGGTGTCGGGGTCCATGAAGATAAAGTCGTTGCCCTCGCGGTAGAGGAAGTTCATGCTGCGGCGCTCGATGCGTACGATGTCGATGTCGGCGCCGGCGCGCATGCGATCCTCGAACACCTTCTCACTCTTCAGGTTCTTCAGCTTCACACGCACAAAGGCGCGCCAGTTACCCGGCGCCACGTGCTGAAACTCAACTACCTGAAACAGATCGTTGTTGTAGCGGATCACCATGCCGTTGCGCAGATCAGTGGTAGAACCAGCTGCCATTTTCGTAGCTCCTTTTGGCGCTCATACTTTTTTAGGCGCCCGCTGGGGCGCTTAGAACGCAGTCAGACAGACAGGCCGCGCCTCGCTGAGGAACAGCCGCTGAACTGTACCACTATAGCCGGGCTCATCGATCTCGGCAAGTCCGTAGCGCTGGAGCGCCGCAAAGTCGGCTGAGCCCATCACCAGGGCCGACAGATCCTCCACGCTCAGGCTGATCCGCGCATCTGGTTGGGCTGAAGAGTCTAGTGTGGGCCGCCCACTCTCAAAACGCACCACAAGCTCGCCCGCGTTCTCCGGCAGGAAGCTGTCGCGCACGCTGATTGCCAGGGTGATGCTCTCGCCGCCAAAGCGGTGGCCCGCCACGGCACGGAAGAAGCCCGCCGTATCGAGCAGCCGATACATCATGCCGATGCCCTGGGCGTTTGTCTCGTGGTAGACCGAGGGAGTCAGGCGCCCTGAGCCGTTGCGCGGGTCGGAGACGAGATGATGCACCTGATCGTCGTGAGTATTCCAGACCACGCGCTCCACCTGGTCGGCCTGCACGTGGATGAAGGCGCACAGCTCGCGCAGGGCCACTGGGTGCTCGGCGATCAGCTCCACGATCTCCAGCGCGTTGTCGATGAAGTTCGCGCCGCGCTCAAACTGGTAGATCAAATAGCCCTGCACCGTATCGCCCGCCATGTAGGCCACCACGCGCCGCTCGGTGCTCTCCAGCAGGTGGCCCATCAGCGCCTCGCCGCGCACAAACATGCCGTGGGTGCGGGCGACGTAGCGGTTGTAGCAGGCGAGTATGGCGGGCGCACTTTCACGGGCAGGCGAGCGGAGGTTCGTGTGGGGGCCGCGCGGGAAAGCGGCGCTGCGCAGGCGGTAGGCGTTGATGCGCGTGCCGTAGCCGAAGCCCATCTGGCGATAAAAATCGGGGCGGAAAGAGTAGAGCGCCGCGAGGGGTGCGCCGCGCTCACGGTAGTGGCGCATGTAGCCGCTAATGAGGTCCTTTGCGACGTGCTGCTTCTTGTGGAGTAGATCCACGGCTACAAAGCCCATACCGCCCACTGGCAGCATGGTGCCGTGGAACGACATCATAAAATCTAAGTAGCGCATCACGCCCAGCAGCTCGCCGTCGCGGAAGCCGCCGTAAGTGCTGATGGCCGGGTTCTGGTCGCCGGTGGTGCGGCGCAGGCGCTCTAGTAGATCGTCGGCGGCGACGGTGACGCCAGGGTAGGCGGCTCTGGCGATAGACACAAACTGATCGAGCTCGTCGTCGCGGAGCTGGCGGATCTCTAGTGGTCATCGCAGCTCTCCAACTACTTCCACGCCGTTCTGGGCCATGTGGTGCAGGAAGACCACGTGGTGCAGATCGCCATCGTGGGCGTAGATGCCGAGCTCGCGGGCGACGGACAGCGGTGTGTCGAAGGTGTCCACGGCAGAGGCAGGCACGATCACGCGGCGGCTCAGGTTGAGCGCGTTGGCCTCCAGGCGCAGATGCATGGCCGAGCTGTAGACACAGAGGTCGGTGCAGTCGCCCACGATAATAAAGGTGTCGAGCTCGGGGCGCTCGCGCAGCCAGGCGTCGAGGCGCGTGCCAAGGTGCGAGCTGAGCGAGTTCTTCTCGATTGTGGTGAGCTCGTTGGCGAAGGGCAGCTCGGCCAGCTCCACGACGGCCTGGCTCTCGGGTGTGCCGGCGAGGCAGTGGGGCGGGTAGGCGCCGAACTCCGGGGTGGCGGGGCTGTGGGTGTCCTGGGTGAGCAGAAGGCTGCGCATGCCAAGGCTGTGGGCACGCGTAAAGAGCGCCACCACGGGCGGGATGAGCGCGCCGACGCGGGGGCCGCTGAGCGGGCCTTGCTTGCAGAAGCCGTTGATCATATCGATTGAGAGCATGGCCACACGCTCGGGGTGCTCGCCCACAAGCGCCTCTAGCTCCAGGGCGGGCAGGTCGGCGTACCAGGCGTCGAGGTAGCTGAGGAAGGGTGCGGCGGCGGTGCTGAGCTTGATGGCAGGGCGCATGGAAGGCTCCTCTCCAAATGTAAATAGTGTTACTACGACACTATTATACCAGACGCACAGGCTCGTGTCAAGCGCGCGCGGGTGCGGCGTATGGTTTCGGGCTACTCAATGGCCGGCGGCTGAAGCCGCGCCGACCGAGCCTACGGCCGCGCGTCCGCCTACGCGGCTTCACGCTCCTGCGTAGGCGGGCTTCGGCAGCCCGCGCAGGCGGGCGCCCGGCGCACCGCGCCACCACGGCGCGCGTTCACGCGCCCGCCTGCCGACCATGACGCAGCCCTAGTACGCCGCGCCCCGCACGCGCGGGCTGCAAGGCATCGTGGTATACTGGCAGGCGAATCGATTCTCGACCCGTCCCCTGGCGCCTGCCTGAGCGCCCCGGCGCGATGCCGTGGCGATGGCTGGTGCGTACCAACGAGGCCCAAAGCGGCCGTGAGGAAGGAACTAGTGAGCGCAGAACGTCTTCAGAAAGTCCTCGCCAGCGCCGGGATCGCATCCCGCCGCGATTCAGAGGCAATTATCGCGGCCGGCCGCGTCACGGTGAATGGCCGTGTCGTGCAGGAGCCTGGGCTGCGTGTCGACCCCGAGCAGGATGTGGTGCTGCTCGACGGACAGCCGGTGCGCCAGCCTAATGAGCGCACCTATCTTTTGCTGCATAAGCCCGTGGGTTTTGTCTCCACCGCCGATGACCCCCACGGCCGCCCGACTGTCGTTGATCTGGTTGATGTGCCCGGCCGCGTCTTTCCGGTGGGCCGCCTTGATGTGGATAGCGAGGGGCTGATCCTGCTCACCGATGACGGCGAGCTGACCCACCAGCTGACGCACCCATCCTATGAGGTCGAGAAGGAGTACCGCGTACTGCTCGACCGCGTCCTCGACGCCGATGCCCTGCGCCAGTGGCGCAGCGGCGTAACCCTGAACGGCGAGCAGACTGCGCCCGCCACAGTCTCCTTCCTCGAGACGACCGACGAGGGCCACTGGCATAAGGTAGTGCTGCGCGAGGGGCGCAAGCGCCAGATCCGTGAGGTGGCGAAGCTGCTCGGCTACGACGCGCTGCGCCTGATCCGCGTCCGCGAGGGCGACCTGACGCTCGGCGAGCTGCCGCTGCGCGAGTGGCGCAAGCTTACCTCCGAGGAGGTCGCGTCGCTGCGGGCCCATGTCCCGGCGCGCCAGCCTGAGTCCGAGGCCGACGCTGGGCGCCGCGCTGCCCGCGCCGCTGGCGCCGCAACCGCAGGCGCTGCAGGCGTCGCCTACGCCGCCCGTGGCCGCCAAGACGAGCGCGCCCCCCGCGAGCGTCGCCCCGACGAGCGCCCTTCCGAGGGCCGCGATCAGCGCGGCTATGGTGCGGAATCGCGTGGCCGCGAAGGCTATGCTCCCCGCAGAGATGAGCGGGGCGGCCCCGAGCGCTCCTCACGCCCCGACGATGAGCGCGGCCCCCATGCTGGCAGCGACCTCCGACGCGACGAGCGCCCCGCCCGCCCTTACGGCGACGAGCGCCCGCCTGAGCGCAGCGACTTCCGCCGTGATGAGCGCCCGTCACGTCCGTACGGCGACCGCCCCGCCCGTCCCTATGGCGACCGTCCGTCACGTCCGTACGGCGACGAGCGTCCACCTGAGCGCGAGCGGAGCGACTTCCGCCGCGACGAGCGCCCGTCACGTCCGTACGGCGACCGCCCGTCGCGCCCTGCTGGCGACGACCGTGGCCCCCGTGCGGGGAACGACTTCCGCCGCGACGAGCGCCCCGCGCGTCCGTACGGCGACCGCCCGTCGCGCCCCGCTGGCGACGACCGTGGCCCCCGTGCGGGCAACGACTTCCGCCGCGACGAGCGCCCCGCCCGCCCCTACGGCGACCGCCCGTCGCCTCGTCCATATAGCGACCGCCCGCCGCGCCGCGATGATGACCGCCCACCACCGCGCTATGGTGACGAGCGCCCGCCTGAGCGGAGCGACTTCCGCCGCGACGAGCGCCCTGCGCGTCCGTACGGCGACCGCCCGTCGCGCCCCGCTGGCGACGACCGTGGCCCCCGTGCGGGGAACGACTTTCGCCTCGACGAGCGCCCCGCGCGTCCGAATGCCGACCGCCCGTCGCGCCCCGCTGGCGACGACCGTGGCCCGCGTGCGGGGAGCGACTTCCGCCGCGACGAGCGCCCCGCCCGTCCGTATGGCGACCGTCCGCCGCGTAGCGAGCCGCGCCCCGAGCGCGATGCGGCGCCTGCGCGTAGCGAGCCGCGCCCCGAGCGCGACGAGTCGCGTGGTGCGCCACGCCCCGTGAACGGTGCGCCGCGCGGGCGCAGCAGCTTCCGTTCACGTCCCAGTGGTCGGCCCAACTTCAACGTGCGGCCCAAGTCCTCCGAGGACGAGCAGACCTAGCGCGTCGGCTCCCTGCGGGGAGGGCATTGCTCTCCCCGCTCCTCTCAGACTACCTCAGCCTACTTTAAGACATTGTGAAGCTGCTTTACAGTTTGCGGCCCGCGCAGCGCGTCCTGCTGTGGCCCTGTACCCTGTGCCCTGTGCCCTTGTCTCACTCCACCTTTCTCCAATGCACCCCTGCGCCGTCGCGCGCTAGCCGCCCTACGCCCTGGATGTGCGCGGCGATCAGCAGCGCCTGCTCGGCCTGCGCCGCCGTGAGCAGCGCGGCGCGGCTGCGCGCCGTCGCCGCCGCGTCGGCCCAGGTAACACCCCACTCGGGGCGCTCCACCTCAACCTGGTGGTGAAACAGATCGCCTACGCAGTAGAGCGTCGCCCCCTGCGACTCCACCCGCAGCGCGAGATGCCCTGGCGTCTCCCCAGGCGTGGGCAGCAGCCTGAGGCCATCGCCTAGCTCGCGCTGCTCGCCCACCAGGTCGAGCATGCCGTGGCGCCATGCCAGACCCAGGGCGCGGCTCGTCGGCGAGGCTGGGCTCTTCAGATCATCCTGAAGCGCTGCCCAGTCGGCCTGGCCGAGCAGGTGGCGGGCGTTCGGGAAGAGCAGGCGATCCTCTGCCGCGCTCGCGCCTATGGCGACGATACCGCAGTAGTGATCGAAATGTGGGTGCGTGATCACCACGGTGTCCACCGTAAGCGGATCAACCTGCGCTGCCGCGAGCTGGGTGAGCAGGCTCAGCATCGGTGTTGCCCCTGGCACCAGCTCGCCAGAATGGGCCAGCAGCTCGGGATGGCACGGATCCACTAGCAGCGAGCGGCCCGGCAGCGCGATGTGGGCGCACTGCACGGGCACCGCAATTGGCGCCGCGAAGAGCGCCTGGTAGATTGGCGGCCAATCGCCCTCGGCGAGGCCCAGCCACTCCGCCAGACGCACTTGGAGCGCGCCAATCTGGAACAGGCTGATTGTCGCAGCGCCAACTGTAAACTGTGATGGGATATGCATCATACTACATTGTCACCCTGAGCGTAGCGAAGGGTCTTACCGCATCACGGTGCCAAGATTCCTCGCTGCGCTCGGAATGACATGGCTGTGGAAGCTGTAGCGCCCCTGCGCCCCCGCCGCGACTTGTCCTCTAGTACACTGACCATCTTGTTCTGATGACTTCGACCAGGTGCTTTGAGTGTCATAGCAAGCACGCGCACTCATCAAATAAAGCTGGACGCTGTGCTAAGCCTCTGGCGCCACGAGCCGTGCCAGGTTGAAGGGCGCGATGGGATGGTGGGTGGCGCCGTGCTCCGCGAGGTCGGCCATAATCTCGCCTACAACGCTGGCGAGCTTGAAGCCGTGGCCCGAGCAGGGCGAGCAGATCAATATCTGTGGATGGGACGGGTGCTGGTCGATCAGGAAGTTCATGTCGGGCGTGAGCGTGTACATGCAGGTGGCCGTGGCCAGCAGCTCGCCCTCAGCGACGGCGGGGATGCGCCCGGCGAGCCAGTGGCGCATCTCAGCGACCTCGTGCGGGTGAACCTCGCGGTCGATCGTCTCGGGCGTGGTGAGCGGGCCGTGGTTATGGAAGGCCAGCTTCACACCCTGGGGCGTGCCGGGAATTTCGGGGAAGCTGTAGAACGAGCTTTGGCCGGCGCCCTCCCAGATGCAGATCGGGCAGCGGTCGAGCTGGAAGTGTGCCTGATCGTGGGTTGGCCGCAGCCAGTAGAGCACGTTGCGCTGCACGGTGAGGGGCAGGCCTAGATCGCGCAGCAGCTCGGGCGCCCAGGCGCCGGCGGCGATCACCAGGTGCTCGGCCTCGTAGCTGCCGTCGGCCGTATCAACGCGCACGCGGTCGCCGGATGGGCTAGCCTCCCAGCTGAGGACGGGCTGCTCGAAGCGCAGCTCGGCGCCGGCGGCCTGGGCGAGGCGCAGCTGGGCGGCGATGGCGGCCTCTGGGTAGAGCACGCCGCCGATCTGCTCGTACAGGCCGATGGCGTCGTTTGGCGTCTGGAACTGCGGGAAGCGGCGGCGGATCTCGGCGCCGTCGAGCATCTCGTGGAGGAGATCGTGCTCGATAGCGCTGCGGGCGGCGCCGCGCACGATCTTGGTCGCGTCACCCTCGCCGATCATCAGGCCGCCGGTGATACTGAGCACCGGCCAGGGCGTGGCGGCGCTCAGCTCCTGCCAAAGCTCGTAGGCGCGCTTGAGCAGCGGCACGTAGCCGGAGTCTTCGTAGTACGCCAGGCGAATGATGCGCGACTGGCCGTGGCTGGAGCCGTAGGCGTGTCCGGCGGTAAAGCGCTCCAGGCCGAGCACGCGCCTGCCGCGGCGGGCGAGCTGGTAGGCGGTGGCGCTGCCCATGGCGCCGAGGCCGAGCACGATCGTGTGGTAGGGGTTGGTCATGTGGGTTTGGCTCCTGGTGGGGCTGCGCCCCGGCTTGCTCTTCTTGCTCATACCATAAACGCAGCTTTGTAGCTGCCATCCGTGAGCGCTGGCCGGTTGAGGCAAAACGTGTCGATCGGGTACGCGCTGCGGCCCTCAAGGGTCAGCTGGCTGAGGATACGCCCGATCAGGCCGGCGAACTTGAAGGCGTGCCCGGCGCCGATGGACAGCGCGATCTGCGGGTGGCCCGGCAGGGTGTCGATCACGAAGTCGCGGTCCGGGGTGAGCGTGTAGAGGCAGGTCTTCGTGTACAGCTCGGGGCCGAGCGAGCGCGGGATGTGGCGCTCCAGGAAGCGGCGCAGCTCGGCGTCGGCGCGCGGGTTGCGCTCGAAGCTCCGCGTGTCGGCGCTCACCACCTCGCCGCCCACATCCTGCCCCGCCTTCGTGGCCACCTCGCCGTACACAGGGAAGCCGTAGAAGCAGTCGCGGTCATCGCCGTGCCAGATCCAGATCGGGAAGCGTGCGGGGGCGAACTCACGCAGGTGCGGCGTCTGGAAGTAGGTCACCTGCTCCTGGGTGACGGTGAGCGGCAGGCGCAGGCCAACATGCTGGAGCAGCTGGTTGCTCCACGGGCCGGCGGTGATCACCAGGCGCGCCGCGCGGAAGCTGGCCGTGTCGGTGCGCACCTCCACCCCGTCGGGCAGAGGCGTGATGCCGCGCACCGGCGTGTTGGCGAGGATGGTGGCGCCGTGGGCGCGTGCGAGCGCCACGTGGGCCGCGTTGGCTCGCCGCGCATCAACCAGGCCAGCGTCGGGCTGGTAAAGTGCGCGCACGCCGTCTGGCAGGGTAAACTGGGGCCAGCGGGCCATCACGTCGGCGGCGCTCAGCGCCTCGAACGGGATGGCGGCGGCGTCCATGGCGTCGGCGTAGTGGTTGAGGAAGCGCGGCGCGCCATCAACCAGCTCCAGGTCGAGCCCGCCGGTGCGGGTGATGAGCTGTAGCCCGGACTCCTCCTCGACGGCGGCCCA
>JAYUYB010000030.1:0-5735 GCA_043752655.1 Chloroflexota bacterium | reverse complement strand
GACGAGGATTATGAGGCGACGCGGCGCACGCTGCATACCATCAGCCCGACGCTCCAGTTTGCGCGCTGCGTCGATGGCGACGACGCCCTTGATCGCCTGTTTCGCCGCGCGGCCTACGCCGCCCCAACGTTCGCGCCGCGGCCTAGCCTGATCTTGCTCGACCTGAACCTGCCGGCCACCGATGGCCGCGAGGTGCTTGAGAAGATCAAAAGCGACGCATCGCTGCGCTCGATCCCGGTAGTAGTGCTCACCACATCGGCCAACCCCAAAGATGTGGACGTGTGCTATCGCAATGGCGCAAGCAGCTACCTGCTGAAGCCGGTCAATCTACAACAGTTTCGGCAGCAGCTCAAGCTCCTGTTCGACTACTGGTTTGGCACGGTTCTGTTGCCGGAAGCGCAGAGAGAAGAGCCATGATCAGTCTTCAGCCGGTCATTCTGATTGTGGACGACAGCGACGAGGATCGCGCCACGCTCCGACGCTACCTTGAGCGCGCCGGCCCCGACGGCTACCGCTGCCACGAGGCGAGCACGGCGGCGGAGGGCCTGGAGCTGTGCCGCGTGCTGCACCCCGACGCCATCCTGCTCGACTATAGCCTGCCAGACGATGACGGCCTGGAGTTTTTAGCGGCCCTGGTCGCCGAGCACGGTCCCCTGGCCTGCGCGGTGGTGATGCTCACCGGCGCCGGCAATGCGACGGTGGCGGTGCAGGCGCTCAAGCTTGGCGCGCAGGACTACTTGGTCAAAGGGCACGATATTCGCCAGCGGGTGATCCTGGCCCTCAACGGCGCGATCGAGAAGGTGCAGCTGCAGCGCCAGGTTGAGCAGCAGCGCCGCGATCTGGCGGCGAGCAACCAGCAGCTGGAGCAGGCGCTCCAGGCCCAGCAGGCCAGTGCCGCCCAGCTCCAATTGGCCTTACAGGCCGCCTCCATGGCCACCTGGCAATGGGATCTGGCAAGTGGCAAGGTTGCCTGGAGCGCGGGCCTGGAGCCCAGGCTTGGCATACCAAACGGCGAGTTTGGCGACAGCTTCGAGGCGTTCTTGCGCCTGCTCCATCCCGACAATAGCGCGCGGGTGCAGCAACGCCTCGCCCAGGCGCTGCGCGGCGAGCAGCCCTACGAGGTTGAGTTCCGCATGCTTCACGCCGACGGCGACATTCGCTGGACGGCCACCAGCGGCCTGGTGGTGCGCGACGCGACTGGCGCGGCAACCAGCATGGTCGGCGTGGATATGGATATCAGCGAGCGCAAGCGGGCCGAATTGGAGCTGCGGGCCAGCGAAGCGCGTCTGCGTGCGATCTGGGAGTCGGCCAGCGACGCCATGGTGCTCTCTGATGCTCAGGGCGTGGTGCTGACCGCCAACCCAGCCTACTGCGAGCTCTATGGCTACTCGCCCGAGCAGCTGATCGGCCACAGCTTCACGATCATTTTTCCACCCGACCAGCGCGCTGCAGCCGTGGAGCAGTATGGTGAGATCATTCGCGGGGATGCCGTGCTGCCAGCCTACGAGGCGATTATACAGCGTTCGAATGGCGAGCAGCGCATAGTCGAATCGAGCGCGAATGTACTCGTCACCAGCGACGGCGAGGTCGGGCTGCTCTCGATTGTGCGCGATGTCACTGAGCGCCAGACCATCACCGACCAGCTACGCCGCAGCGAGGTGCAGTTCAAGACGCTGGTTGAGAATGCGCCTGATATCATCGCGCGTTTTGATCGCCAACTGCGCCATCTGTATGTCAGCCCAATGGCCACGCGAGTGACCGGGCTGTCGCAGGCCGATTATATCGGCAAAACGAACCGCGAACTCGGTATGCCTGCCGAGCAGTGCGACCTCTGGGAAGCGCAAACCAGAGCTGTGCTTGCTGATGGGCAACCGCACGAATATGAGTTCTCGTTCCTCTCGCCCGCTGGGCTGCGCTACTTCCAATCCAAAATTGTGCCCGAGTTCGCGGCTAACGGCAGCGTCGAGACGGTGCTTTCGATCACGCGCGATATCACCGTCAACAAGCGCGCCGAGGAGCGGGAGCGCTTTCTGTCGCAGGCCAGCAAGGCGCTGACCAGCTCGCTCGACTACCAGACCACGCTGGAGCAGATCGCACGCCTGGCGCTGCCCGTGCTTGGCGATGGCTGCATCATCGATCTGGTCGAGAACGACAAGGTGAGCGGCACGATGGTGGCGCACATCGACCCGCAGCAAGAGCAATTGCTGCGCGAGATCCACCACGCCTACCCGCCGCAGCTGGATGGCACGCACCCCGCCGCTCAGGTGCTGCGCAGCGGAAAGTCGCTCATGATCGATCATGTGTCGCAGGAGCTGCTCACCCAGAATATCGCCGACGACCGTCAGCGCATGCTGGTTGAGCGTCTGCCGCCGCGCTCGCTAATCATAGTGCCGCTGCTGCTGCGCGGGCAAACCCTGGGCGTGATCGCGGTCTACGCCACCGCGGCGCCGCGGCGCTACGCGGCCGACGATCTGGCGCTGCTTAAGGAGTTGGCCCGGCGGGCCAGCATCGCCCTGGACAACGCCCGTCTCTACCAGGAGGCCCAGGAGGCGGTGCGTGAGCGCGAGGCCTTTATGGCGATCGCCTCCCACGAGCTGAAGAACCCGCTTACCGCGCTGCTCGGCCGGGCGCAGCTGCTGCAGCGCCGCTTCATGCGCCAGGGCGGAGCAGCGCGCGAATTGGACGACATTAAGAGCATCATCACCACCACGCAGCAGATCAACCAGCTGCTCGTGGATCTGCTCGACGTAGCGCACGTGGTCGACGGGCAACTCAATCTGAACCGCGCGTCGCTCGACCTGGGCGCCCTGATCCGGCAGGTGGCGGCGACGATGGAGGAATCGGCTCCCAGGCATCAGATCAGCATCAGTGCGCCGCAGGAGCCACTGGTGATCGCCGGCGACTCCATCCGGCTGGAGCAGGTGTTCCACAATCTACTCAACAACGCGATCAAGTACAGCCCAGGCGGCGGCAAGGTTGCGATCAGCATCGCCGTGGAAGAGGCGCACGCCGTGATCACCGTACACGACGAGGGCCTGGGCATCCCCGCGGCGGCGCTGCCGCACCTGTTCAAGCGCTTCTACCGGGCGCCCAGCTCCATGAGCGAGCAGATCGCCGGGACGGGCATTGGGCTCTATGTGGTCAAGGAGATTGTGAGCAACCACGGCGGCACGGTGAAGGTGAGCAGCACAGAGGGCCTCGGCAGCAGCTTCACCGTCTACTTGCCCCTTGAGCTAACGTAGGCCGAGGTCGCCGCGTGAGCGGTGGTTAGCACTACAACAAGACGTGTCATTCCGAGCGTAGCGAGGAAGGCGCAGTTGCACGCCACGCCCTCAAGGCTTCGCAGCAGCCAACGCGCGCACCACCTCCACAAGCAGGCGGCGCTCCTCGGCCTTGATGCGCTCGTGCAGCGTGGCGAGGTTGTCGTCGGGGCGCACGGGCACCTCGGCGCGCGCCAGCACGGGGCCGTCGTCTACGCGGGGCGTCACACGGTGGATCGTGCAGCCGGTCACGGGCAGGCCGCGCTCCAGCGCGTCGCGCACCACGTGGGCGCCGCGCAGGGCGGGGATCAGCAGGCCGGCGCTGGTGGTATAGCTCGGGCCGCCGTCGTCCGGCAGCAGCACGGGGTGCTGGTTCACCACGCGGTTGGGGAAACACTGCAGGAAGGCGGGCGACAGAATCCGCATGAAGCCCGCCAGCAGCACCAGATCTGGGGTGAAGGCGGCCACGATCGCGGCGAGGCGCTGCTCCCAGGCGGCGCGGGCGAGATCGCGGGCGGGGCCGCGCGGCGTGGGCGACAGAGGCAGATGCGCCACAGATACGCCACGGGCAAGCGCACGCTGGATGCCGTAGGCGTCGGGGCGGTCGCTCACCACCAAGGCCACCTGTGCCCCAAGTGCGCCCGCATCCTCGGCGTCAAAGAGCGCCTGAAGGTTCGAGCCAGAGCCGCTGAGTAGGACGGCGAGTTGGCACATAGAGGGTACAGGGTACAGGGAGGAGAACAGAGGGCAGAGGGCGAGAGGGCAGAGGGCGAGAGCGCAGAGGGCGAGAGCGCAGAGGGCGGGCCTCCTTGTGCAGCTGCGTCCCTGTTCCCTGTCCCCTGTTCCCTGTCCCCTCCTTACTCTTTGCCGATATCGTCGCGGTAATGTTTGCCTGCAAAGCGGATGTGCTCGGCGGCCTCGTAGGCGCGGACGCGGGCGCGGGCGAGTGTGGGCCCAAGGCCGGTTACGCCCAGAACGCGCCCGTCGGCGGTGCAGAGGCCCGTGGGGCCGATGCTGGTGCCGGCGTGAAACACAAGCACCTGCTCGTCGTCGAGCGCCTCGACGCCGCGGATCGGGTCGCCCTTACGCGGCTTGCCGGGGTAGCCCTCGGCGCAGAGCACCACGCACACGGCGTAGCCCTTGCGGCGGCGTAGCTTCTCCGGGTGCAGGCTGCCCACCGCACAGTCGTAGAGCACCTCCAGAAAATCGCCGTCTAGCAATGGCAGGATCGCCTGGGCCTCTGGGTCGCCGAAGCGGGCGTTGAACTCGAGCGCCTGCGGCCCAGTAGGCGTAAGCATGATGCCCGCGTAGAGCACGCCACGGAATGGTACGCCACGGGCGGCCAGCTCGTCCACCACGGGCTGCATGCAGGTCGCGACGATTTGATCGAGCAGCGCCGCGCTCACCTCGTCGAGCGGGGCTACCACGCCCATGCCGCCAGTGTTGGGGCCAGTGTCGCCCGCCCGCAGGCGCTTGTGGTCGCGCGCGGGCGGCAGCGGCAGCAGGCGCTGCCCGTCGCAGAGCGCAAGCACCGAGACCTCGCGGCCGCTCAGGCGCTCCTCCAGCAGCAGGCGGCTGCCGGCGGGCGTGGCCCCAAGCTGCGCGATGGCGGCCAGGGTGGCTGGCAGATCATCGGGCACGACAACGCCCTTGCCAAAAGCCAGCCCGTCGGCCTTCACCACCCAGGGCTGGCCGCTGGCGCGGGCGAAGGCCGCAGCCTCGGCGGGGGTGGTAAAGACATGGGAGGCGGCCGTGGGCACCCCGGCTGCGGCCATGATCTCCTTGGCGAAGGCCTTGCTGCTCTCGATGCGGGCGGCGGCGGCGCTGGGGCCAAAGGCGGGTATGCCAGCAGCCACAAAGGCGTCGACAATCCCCTCGGCGAGCGGGTTATCGGGGCCGATCACCACAAGGTCGATCCGCTCGCGCTGGGCAAGGTCCACCAGCGCCTCGAAGTCGTTCAGCGGGAAGGGGACATTCTGGCCGAAGCTGCCTGTGCCGGGGTTGCCGGGCACGCTGAGCAGCCTGGAAAGGCGGGGTGACTGGGCGATCTTCCAGGCCAGGGCGTGCTCGCGGCCGCCCGACCCGATCAGCAGCACATTCATAATCATTGTTCCTGCGCTTCTCCGGCGGCAGTATAGCACAGGCCGCTGTTGCCCTCCCACTAGCCCACATGTTCGGCCATTGACAAGGCCAGAACGCACGCGTATAGTGCAGGGGCGTTTTTTTCGGCGGCAGGCGGCGCTGTGTGGCTGTCCCGCATACTATCTATATGATTGTGACTAGGTGCTATGGGCGATAAAGTTGTCATTGTCGAGTCGCCCGCAAAGGCGAAGACGATCCAGAAATATCTCGGTCGCGGCTACTTCGTGACCTCCAGCATGGGCCACGTGCGCGACCTGCCGAAGAGCGATTTGTCGATCGATGTCGAGCACGATTTTCAGCCGGTCTATGAGATCACGAAGAGCAAGGTTGTGA
>JAYUYB010000029.1:0-2224 GCA_043752655.1 Chloroflexota bacterium | reverse complement strand
CCTCTACCAGCCGCCCCTCCAGGCCAACCACCGCGCAGCTATAGACTTTTGCGAGCATAACCAGACCCCCTCGATACCGCATTGCCACTGGCAGGTATACCGAGGGGGCGGGGGGAAAGATGCGCGGGCTAGCTCGCGCGAAGCACGTTCGCGTTCAGCGTGCCCGCCTCGGCGTCGCTCAGGTTTTGCAGCGTGGTCTCGGCGATAGTGGTCATCGCCTCGTGGGTGAAGAAGGCCTGGTGGCTGGTGAGCAGCACATTGGGGAAGCTTATCAGGCGGGCGAGCACATCGTCGTCCATCACGTTGTCGGAGAGGTCGCGGAAGAACTTGCCCTCCTCCTCCTCGTAGACATCGAGGCCCACGGCGCCCATGTGGCCGCGCTGGATGAAGCCGATCAGGGCCTCGGTGTCCACCAAGCCGCCCCGGCTGGTGTTGATCAACATCACGCCGGGCTTGGTGAGGGCGAGACTCTCCGCGTTGATCATATGGTGCGTCTCGGGCAGCAGCGGCGCGTGCAGGCTGATGATATCGGAGCGGCGCAGCAGATCCTCAAGCGGCACATACTCCATGCCAAGCTCCAAGCACTCCTGGCTCTGGCGCACATCGTAGCCCAGCAGCGGGCAGCCGAAGCCGTGCATAATGCGGGCGAAGATCGCGCCGATCTTGCCGGTGCCCACCACGCCAACCGTGCGGCCGTGAATATCGTGTCCGAGTAGGCCACCGAGGCGGAAGTTGAACTCGCGGGTGCGGTTGTGGGCGCGGTGGATGCGCCGGTTGAGCGTCTGAAGTAGGCCCACGGCGAACTCGGCCACGGCGTAGGGCGAGTAGAAGCCCACGCGCATGCAGGTAATGCCGTGGCGCGCGGCGGCGGCCAGATCCAGGTTGTTGTAGCCGGTGGAGCGCTGCGCGATGGCGCGCACCCCGCCTGCGGCCAGCTTTGCCATCACCGGCTCGCTGGCGTGGTCGTTCACGAAGAGGCAGACAGCGTCGTAGCCAGCGGCGAGGGCCGCCGTCTGCTGATCCAGCTGGGCGCTGGTGTAGACAAGCTCGTGGCGTCCGGTGTTCGCGGCGTCGAGAAAGCTCTGGTCGTACGAGTGTGTATCATAGACAAGCACGCGCATGGGTGGCTCCATTGCAGATTGCAGATCGGCGCAGGCGGCGGCTCGGATCAAGTCGTGTCTACTGTACCAGATCTTTTGCGGCGAAGGGACGGACAACGCGCCGTGGTTTCACGAGCCCGCGCAGGCGGGCTTGGCACATCTAGCCTGCGGCTTCAGCCGCCAGGAAATGTGCGGGAATCCGCAATCACCCCTGGCAACCGGGGCAGAAGAAGGTGATCGCCTGGCCGATGAAGGTGCGCTGGAGCGTGGTGCCGCAGCGGGGGCATGGCTCGCCAGCGTGATTGTAGATCTTGCGATCCTGGCGGGCGGCGCCGCGCACGCCGCGCAGGTCGGTCATGGTGCCGCGCAGGCCGATGCCCTCGGCGAGCACGGCGCGCGCCGCGTGAAACAGGCGGGCGGTCTCCTCCGGGGCGAGCGAGCCGGCGACGCGGCGCGGGTCGATCTGGGCCTCCCAGAGACTCTCGTCGGCGTCGCGGTTGCCAAGGCCGGCGAGGATCTTCTGATCGACCAGGGCCGTCTTGAGCACGCCGCGCCGCCCCACGAGGCGTGCGGCCAGGCCAGCCGGGATGAAGCTTTCGTCCAGCAGCTCGGGGCCAAGGGCGGCGAGCTTGAGGCGGGCAGCAACTTCGTCCGTCGGGCCGGCGGCCACCCGCGCGTAGCCTTTGCGGTCGCGCAGATGCATGGCTTCGTCGCCCTCCAGCTGGAAGATCACCATTGTGAGCGCGTCGGGGGGCGTGTTGGCGGGGAAGAGGCGCAGGGTGCCGTGCAGCATCATGTGCATGGCCAGGGTGTGGCCGCCGCTCAGATCGCAGAGCAGCTGCTTGGCGCGCCGGTTCGCGTCCTCCACGCGCCGCCCCGCCACCAGATCCTCGAAGGCGGCAGGCTCCGGGAAGCGCACCGCCGCAGGCATCAGCACGCGGGCGTCCTCGATCCTGCGGCCCACCACGAGCGCGCACAGGTCGCGGGCCAGGATCTCAACTTCGGGCACTTCAGCCATAGCCGTACTGTTTGTATCATAATAAGGTAGCCGCTGCTGCACGCTGTGTCAACATCTATGCCAGCGGCTTCGCTCACAGCATCTGGAATGCTCAACGTGGCCTGAA
>JAYUYB010000028.1:0-13060 GCA_043752655.1 Chloroflexota bacterium | reverse complement strand
AGCCGCGCTCAAGGCGCGGCTGTGGGATGAGCATCTCGTCGAGGTGCCGATCGTCACGTGGGGCGGCCGACAGTTTATCCGCGTCTCCGTGCAGGCTTACAACAGCCCATCAGACATCGACCGGCTGGTTGCGGCGCTGGAGGCGCTGCTCCCGGAGTGCGCCGCGTAAACTCGTGCCGCAGCAGCGCTGCTGAAGCGGCCCTCCACCCGGTTGTACGCCGCAACCGGGGCGAACAGATTGTTGGGCGCCCTGCTGAGCCGCTCGCCTGCCGGTAGGATCGGGATCGGGCGCAGCTCGTCGTTGGCGAGCTGGGCGAGGCGCCTTGGTCTGCAACTCATGTGCCAGGCCCGCGCCGCCCGAGCATCAGCCAGGCCACCCCGGCGCTCACCCAGGCCAGGGCGGCGGAGGCCCAGGCGAGCGCGCGAAACATGTCCACGAACGCGAGCCTGATCGCCTGCTCGGCAGCGGCGGCCTGGGTCCCCGGCAGGCCGGCGGGCGGGGCGGCGGCGCCAAGCTGTGGCGCGGCCTCGGCGAGCGCCTGGGGCACGGGGTCGGGCAGACCGGCGGCCACGGCGCGGGCGTCGAGGGCGCCGGCGAAGAGCAGCAGCGCGGCCAGGCCCATGACGGCCACAGCCAGCACGCCCGCCGTCCGCGAGACGGCGTTGTTCACGCCGGAGGCCACGCCTGCGCGCCCCTGCGGCACCGCGCCCATGACCGCCGCGCTCAGGGGTGCGACGGTGATCGCCATGCCCAGGCCGAGCAGGCAGAGGGCGGGGAAGAAGCTCGTCCAGTAGTCGGCCGGGCCTGCGGTGAGACCGGGCAGGGCCATTGCGGCGAAGCCGAGCCCGGCCAGGGCCGGCCCGACGGTCAGGGGCACCCGCGGCCCGAATCTATCGGCCAGGGCGCCGGTGCGCCGCGAGAGCAGGGCCAGAAACAGCGCCATTGGCAGCGTCGCCAGCCCGGCCAGGCTTTCGCTGTAGCCCTGGACCTGCACCAGATTAAGGGGCAGGAAGAAGAGCACGCCGTAGAGCGCCGCGTAGAGGAAGAGCGTCAACAGGTTGGCGCCGCTGAAGGTGCGTGAGCGAAACAGGCCAAGGGGCAGCATCGCGTTTGGGCTGCGCGCCTCGACGGCCACAAAGGCGGCCAGGGCGAGTGCGCCACCGATCATGGTGCCGAGCACAAGGGGGCTGCCCCAGCCGCGCGCCGGAACCTCCAGCAGACCAAACGTTACCCCGGCGAGGCCAGCGGTGGCGAGCGAGGCGCCGAGGTAGTCGAGGTGGGCGGGCGCGGCCTCGTCGCGGCTCTCGGGCACGCGCCGCAGGGCAAACACGGCCAGGGCGGCGAGGGGCAGGTTGATGAAGAAGATGCCGCGCCAGAGCCCGGCGCCCGCGAGCACGCCGCCGAGCCCAGGCCCCAGGATCGTCGTCATCGTGGTGACGGCGGACCATGTGCCGATCGCGCGGCCGCGCTCGGCGTCGCCGAAGTTGGCACTGATCAGGGCCAGGCTGCCGGGCACCATGAGCGCGCCGCCAACGCCCTGGGCCGCCCGCGCCGCGATCAGGAGCGGCACGCTGGGCGCGAGGCCGCAGGCGAGGGAGGCCAGGGCGAAGAGCGCGATCCCGAGCCCGAAGATTAGCCGCCGCCCGAAGCGGTCGCCGAGGGCGCCGCCAACCAGGATCAGGGCGGCCAGCACAATCGCGTAGCTATTGACGATCCAAAGCAGATCGGCCCCGTCCGCGCCCAGGCTGGCCTGGATCGCGGGCAGGGCCACATTGAGCGCGCTTCCATCGATAAAGGCCATGCTGGAGGCGAGGACTGTCGCTGCCAGCACCCACGCCCCCGTGCCCACCCCCACATGCCCCGCCTGCGTGCGCTCCATGCGGCTCCTCTAGCAAATGCTCGCCGCCCCAAGTGTACAGGGACTCTGCTACAGCGTGATCAGGCCCTGGCGTGCGCCGATGCTCACAGCCTCGGTGCGCGAGGCGGCGCCGAGCTTGGCGAAGATCGACGCGATATGAAACTTCACGGTGTGCTCGCTGATCTGGAGGCGCAGCGCGATCTGCTTGTTCGGCAGGCCCTCGCTGAGCAGCGTGAGCACCTCCGACTCGCGGGGGGTGAGGCTCTCGGTGGATGCATCCAGCATAACGGGGCGCGGCGCGACGAGCTGGTCGGCAAGCTGGCGCGGCACCGCCACGAAGCCCTGGGCGGCGGCGCCTACGGCGGCCCGCAGCTCCTCGGGGCCGCCGTCGGGCGACACGAGCGCCCAGCCGCTCAATGGCAGCGCCCGCAGCAGGCCAGGCAGCCGGCTGTCGTCGCTGAGCACGACGATGGCCGCGCCCTCCTCGCCCGCCAGAGCCCGCGCGGCGGCGCCAGGGTCTTCGCCCGCCAACAGCACCACATCGGCGGTGAGCGTGAGGGCTGGTGCGGGGGCCTCGCCCACCACCTGCAGCCCCTCGCCCGCCAGCATCGCCCGCAGCCCGGCCCGCAGCGCAGGGGTGGGCGCAATAATAAAGACTGTGATCATGGTAACGCCTCTCGGCCTGTTTAGCGGGGCGCTGCCCTGCGCACCCCAGAATGCCCTTGCTTCGAGGCTCGCGTGCGGGTGCTGGCGCCCCGCACCCCGCCGTCAGGAGGACCGCCGCCGGCCCTCCCGACACCCACCAGCGTGAGGGGCGCTGCCCCCTCAACCCCCAAAGTGGATGGCCGCCAGCACTCGCACGCGTGTCGCTGCATGCCTCGGACCGCCAACGAGCGTGGACGATTGCGTAGGCGGCGCAGCCGCCTGAGCCTCGCTTTCGCGCCGTTCGTAGCCTGTCGCGCCCTTCGTGCTCCAGACGGCTCGGCTCTGGTTCGGCTGCCCAGCGGTTCGCTGACTACCTTCCCTGCTCCGCCAGCGTTACCTCGACGCTTGTGAGCACACCGCCGCGCGCCAGCTCTAGCAGCACCACGTCGCCGGGGCTGTGCGCGCCCAGCGCGTCGATCAGAGCCTCGCTGGCAGCCAGCGGCGCGCCGCCCAGGCCCAGCAGCAGGTCGCCCACAAGCACGCCCGCCGCCTCGGCCGGCCCGCCTCGCGCAACTTGCGCCACCAGCAGGCCGCTGCGTCGCTGCGCCGTGGCCAGCGCGGCAGGCAGCTCGGCGGGCTGCACGCCCAGCCCGATGTAGACCGGCTGGGTTGGCAGCCGCCCCGCCCAGGCGGCGGCGACATGGCTGGGAATCGCCACCGAGAGGTCGCCCCCAAAGATCATGGCGTTGATGCCGACCACCGCGCCGTATGCGTTCAGCAGCGGGCCGCCCGAGTTGCCCGGCGCCAGGCGCACGTCGGAGCGAATGTAGCTTGCAGGCAGCTCGCCCCGCGCCGCCGGCAGCTCGCCGAGGCCGCTCACCACGCCCGCCGTCACCACGCCGCGCGTGCCCCAGGGGTTGCCCACGGCGAAGACCAGCTCGCCCACCCGTAGCCGCGCCGAGTCGCCGATGGGCGCTGGCGTCAGGTTGCCGCCCTCCACGGCGAGCACGGCCAGGTCGAGCCGCGGGTTCCCAGCGATCAGCCGTGCGGTGAGGCGCCGGTCATCGTTGGTCAGGATCTCGAGCCGCTCGCCTACGCCCGCGACCACATGGAAGTTCGTCATCACGGTGGCGCCATCGCCCCAGGCCACGCCCGAGCCGCCGCCCTGCCCGCGCCCGCGCACCTGCACCACGCTCGCCCGCGCCCGCTCCGCCAGGCTAGCCGCCGCAAGGTCGAGCAGCCCCGCCGCAGGCGTATCCACTTCCATACTCATTATACGCTCCTCTGTATGGGCGCCCCTTGTGGGCGCCCTCCCCTTGTGGGCGCGCTCGGGCCGTCCCCTGTCCCCTGTCCCCTGTTCCCTTGCGCTCACCCTACCCGCGCTGCCCCACCGTCACCTCAAGCGTGGTGATCGTGCCGCCGCGCAGCAGCTGCATAGGCACGGCCTTGCCCACGCGCTCGCCGCCAAGCAGCGCCTGGAGCTCGTCGGTGTCGCTCAGGGTGGTACCGTCGAAGGCGGTGAGCACGTCGCCAAGCATCAGGCCGCCCTGCTCGGCGGGGCTGCCGGGCTCCACGCGCACCACCAGCAGGCCGCGCTCCTGTGCGAGCCCCGCCCGCTGGGCCGCCGGGATCTCCACGGGCTGGCTGCTGATGCCGAGGAAGCCGCGCTTCACGCTGCCGCCGGTGGCGAGCGCATCCACGATGCGGCGGGCCAGCGCCGCAGGCACGCCTAGGGCCACGCCGCCTGCGAGGCCGGTGGTGAGAACGCCCACCACCGCGCCGTTGGCGTCGATCAGGGCGCCGCCGGAGAAGCCAGGGTAGGGGATGGCGTCGGTCTGGATGAACTGCTCGAGCACGGCGCCGCGCCTGCTGCGCAGCGGCCCGCCCACCGCGCTGACGATCCCGAGCGAGGCCATGGGCTCGGCGCCGGGCCGCCCGACCGCCAGGATGATCTGGCCGACGCGGGCGGGCGCCTCCACAAAGCTGGCCGCCGCCACGCCCAGGTCGGGCACGCGCAGCAGGGCCAGGTCGCTCGCGGCGTCGCGGCCCACAAGCTGGGCGGGCAGCTCGCGCCCGTCGGGCGCCACCACGCTCAGGTCGTCGTCGCGCTCCAGCGCGTGGTCGGCGGTGATGACGGTGTTATCGCTGTAGACAATGCCGCTGGCGGGGCCACGGGCGCGCCCGCGCACCTGCACCAGTGCAGCACCGGCCTGCGCTACTGCGTCCGCCATCTGGTTGGAGATCGCGCCGAGCAGCTCGGCCGCGTTGATCGTCTCGCTCATAACATGCTCCTTGCTTGCCCTAAAACCTGCTCGCAGTATACGCCCCGGCGCCGCGCTGGCGCTATCAGTGAGCCGGCCAGGCCCGACCCGGACAAACGGGCAGGTTCCCGTATAATAGTAGCAATCAGCTCGGCTCCCTGTACCCTGTACCCTGTACCCTGTACCCTAACTTATGGATCTGCACAGCGCCATCGCCGACTACCACGCCCTGCTCGACGCCGACACGGCCCGCGAGACGTTCACCCAGCTCGACGCCGCGCTTCGGGCCCGCGGCATGCTCGTGGGCAAAGCGCGCGACCGCCTGGTCTGCGAGGTGCTGCGCCCCCGCTTCGTTGTGCCAGCCCAGTATCTGCTGCTCAAAACCGCCGCGCGGGCGGTGGGCGGCGCCATCCAGCGCGTCGGCGTGGCCGCCCTCCACGACGAGACGCTGCTGGCGCCCTACGCGCTCACCCCCACCGAGCGCACGCTGCTCGAGATCGACCCCGGCTACCCCGGCGCCGCCATCTTCGGCCGCCTCGACGGCTTTCTCGCGCCCGATGGCGCCTGGTGCTGGTTCGTCGAGTCGAACCTGGAGTCGCCCGCCGGGATCGCCTACGAGGATGCGCTTGCAGAGGTCTTCGCGGCGCTGCCAGTGATGCAGGCCTTCACGCGTGCCCACCCGTCCCGGCCCTTCACGCTCTGGCGCCGCCTGCACCAGGCCCTGCGCACCACCTGGGCAGAGTGGGGCGGGCATGGCGTCCCCACCGTTGCGATTGTGGACTTCCGCGAGGCCGTGACGATGCCCGAGTTCGTCTTTCTGCGTGATCGCTTCAGCGCGGCTGGCACGCCCACTATCATCGCCGACCCCGACGAGCTGCGCTACGATGGGGCCGAGCTCTACGTGGAGCAGGCGGGGCGGCGCACTCCTGTAGGCATGGTCTACCGACGTGTGCTCCAGCACGAGTTTCTGGCCCGCTACGATCTGAGCCACCCGCTGGTGCAGGCCTACGCGGACGGGCGTGTCTGCGTGGTGAACCCGTTTCGCAGCAAGCCCGTCCACACCAAGCTGATCATGGCGCTGCTCAGCGACGAGGCCGGGCCGGGCTGGCCCTTGCTGGACCACGCCGAGCGGGCGGCGGTGCGCGCTCACGTTCCCTGGACGCGCATCGTGCGCGCGGGCGACACAAGCTACCAGGGCGAGCAGCTGGATCTGCTCACGTTCGCCGCGCGCAACCGCGAGCGCCTCGTGCTCAAGCCCAACGACGAGTACGGCGGCAGCGGTGTGATCCTTGGCTGGACGGTGAGCGAGGCGGAGTGGCAGGCGGCCTTAGCGCACGCCCAAACCAGCCCATGGGTTGTGCAGGAGCGCGTGCCCGTGCCCGAGGAGCTGTACCCCACCTGGAGCGAGGCCGAGGGGCTGCGCTTCACGCTGCGCTTCGTGGACAGCGACCCGTGTGTGTTCGGGGTCGCCCCAACCGTGGAGGCGGCGGGCTGCCTCACGCGCATCGCATCCACGCCGCTGCTCAACGTCAGCGCCGGTGGCGGCGCCGCCCCGCCAACCTTTCATCTGGGTGCGGCGTAGATTCTTGCACGCCCCCCGCCGGGGCCGTTAACGGCCCGGCTCCCACGCCGAAGGCCGCTGAAGCGGCCTCAGGGAGCCCGCGTAGCGGACTGCGCGCATGCCAGCCGGGGTGCGGCGTATTGTTTCGGCCCAGGCGGGGCAGCGGGCGACGGAAGTCGCGCCACCGGGGCGCTGCGCGCCGCGCGTCGGCGCAGGCCGACGCCTCCGGACCCGCCCGCGCAGGCGGGCGCCCGGCGCAGCGCCCCCCCACGGCGCGCGTTCACGCGCCCGCCTGCCGACCATGACGTAGCCCTACTGCCAGCCGGGCGCTTCAGCGCCCCGGCTGCCAGCCATGGTATACTCTTCCCACATCGCCGAGGGGAACTTCATGTCGAGTGCGCAGATCATCGCCGAGGAGCAGCGCCACAGCTCGGGGCTCTACCCAAAGCGCCCGCTCGCTATCGTGCGCGGCGAGGGCGCCCGCCTCTACGACGCCGACGGCCGCAGCTACATCGACTGTGTCGGCGGCCAGGGCGCCGCTAACCTCGGCCACTGCCACCCCACCGTCGTCGCCGCCGTGCAGGCCCAGGCCGCCACGCTGCTCAGCTGCCCTGAGATTTTCCATAACGACCAGCGGGCAGCGTACCTCCAGGCTCTCACCGCCGCCCTGCCCTTCCCCGCCCGTATCTTCCTTTGCAACTCTGGCGCCGAGGCTGTCGAGGCTGCCCTCAAGTTTGCGCGCCTGCTTACCGGACGGCCCGGCGTCGTGGCCGCCATGCGCGGCTTCCATGGCCGCACCATGGGCGCCCTCAGCGCCACCTGGGAGCCGAAGTACCGCGAGCCCTTCGCGCCGCTTGTGCCCGAGTTCGCCCACGTTCCGTACGGCGACCCCGAGGAGCTCGCCGAGGCCGTCGGCCCCACCACCGCCGCCCTGCTGCTGGAGCCCGTCCAGGGCGAGGGCGGCGTGCGCCCCGCGCCCCCCGGCTACCTCGCGGCCGCCCGCCGGATCTGCGACGAGCGCGGCGCCCTGCTCCTGATCGACGAGGTGCAGACTGGCTTTGGCCGCACCGGCCGCCTGTTCGCCATCGAGCACAGCGGCGTGCAGCCGGATCTGCTGATCCTCGTCAAGAGCATCGCTGCCGGCCTGCCTATGGGCGCCGTGGCCATCCACGAGCGCCACGGCCCCCTGCCCGGCGGCGCCCACGGCAGCACCTTCGGCGGCAACCCGCTGCTCTGCGCCGCCGCCACCGCCGCCCTCCAGGCCTACCAGGACGAGGAGCTGCCCCGCCAGGCAGCCGAGAAGGGCGCGTGGCTTGTCGAGCGCCTGCGCGAGCTGCGCCTCCCCGCTGTTCGCGAGGTGCGCGGCCTCGGTTTGCTCGTCGGCCTGGAGCTGAAGGCCCGTGTCCAGCCCACGCTCCAGGCCCTGCTGGAGCGCGGAGTGCTCGCCCTCCCCGCCGGCCCCAACGTGCTCCGCCTCCTGCCGCCGCTCGTTATCTCCTACGACGACCTTGAGCTGGTGGTCGCCGCTATCGCCGAGACGCTACGACCCTAGCACATCAGTATCCGCAGATTGCGCAGCTTGCGCAGATGCGGTTCCGCAGCCGGATATCTGCGTAAGCTGCGTAATCTGCGGATGATTCTCCCTCAGCACCCCTCATGCACAAGCTTGGCATCATCGACCTCGGCTCCAACACCACGCGCCTGATCGTCATGGCCTACAGGCCCGGCCTCTGCTTTCGCCTTGTCGACGAGGTGAGCGAGGTCGTGCGCCTCGCAGAGGGCGTCGGCACCACGAGCACCCTGCGCCCTGCGCCCATCCGCCGCGCCGTCGAGGCCCTGCGTATGTTTGAGCATTTCTGCCACGGCACCGGCGTCGAGCAAATCATCGCCGTAGGCACCAGCGCCATCCGCGAGGCCAGCAATCAGGCAGATTTCTGGGCGGCTCTGCGCGCCGCCACCACGCTCGACCTTCAGATCATTAGCGCCCAGGACGAGGCGTACTACGGCTATCTCGGCGCCGCCAACGCGCTCGACCTGCGCGACGGCTTTGTCTTCGATACGGGTGGTGGCTCTACCCAGGTTGAGGCCGTGCGTGATCGCCGCCTCGTCGAGCGCTTCTCCGTCCAGGCCGGCGTGCTGCGCTTCACCGAGCGCTTTGTCAAGTCCGACCCGATCAGCAAGGACGAGCTGCACAGCCTGCGTGCCGCCGCCAACATGGCCTTCGCCGATCTCACCTGGTTCCAGTCCAGCGGTGGCCTCACCCTCGCCGGCATGGGCGGCACCGTGCGCACCCTGGCCCGCATGGATCAGAAGCAGCGCGCGTACCCGATCGACCGCGTCCACGGCTATACGCTCACACGCACGGCCCTCGCCGCCCTCACCGAGCAGCTTGTGGCGAAGCCTCGCCGCGAGCGCGAGCAGCTGCCTGGCCTCAAGTCTGATCGCGCCGACGTCACTCTGGCTGGCGCCGTGATCATCGAGGAGCTACTGGACAAGGGCGGCTTCACCGAGCTGCGCGTGAGCGGCCAGGGCGTGCGCGAGGGTCTCTTCTACGCGCACTTCCTCGCAGAGGCCGACCCGCCGCTGTTCGATGACCCGCGCGCATTCAGTGTGCTCAACCTCGCCCGCCTCAGCGACTACGAGCCGACCCACTGCCAGGCCGTCGCCGACATCGCCAGCAGCCTCTACGATCAGCTCGTGCCGCTGCACGGCTACGGCGCGTGGGAGCGCGAGCTGCTTGGCTACGCCGCCACGCTCCACGATATCGGCGTGATCGTCGGCTACTACGATCACCACAAGCACGGCGAGTATCTCGTCCACAACGCCGCCCTGCTCGGCTTCAGCCACCGCGAGATCGTCATCCTCGGCGCCCTGGTACGCAACCATCGCAAGGGTCAGGCCGACCTCGCGCCGTTTCAGGCGGTGCTCGCCGCCGACGACGGCCCGCGCGTCGCTCGCCTTAGCGCCCTGCTGCGCCTCGCCGAGTACCTGGAGCGCAGCAAAAGCCAGGTGGTGCGCGCCGTGCGCGTGGAGATCGGCGATCCTGTGCGCGTCGTTGTCACCGCCAGCGGCAACGCCGACGTGGAGATCTGGGAGGCCGGCCGCCACGCTGGCCTGTTCAAAAAGGCCTTCGAGCGTCAGATCGAGATTGTCGCGGCCTGAAGGCTACTGGCGGCCCTTACGACTGCGTGGTGATCGCGCTGCCACTCTCGTAGCGACGCAGCCCGCGCTGGAACACGAGCACCGCTAGGCCCAGGAACCCGGCGGCGCCAGCGGCCAGCAGCGCCAGCTCCGGCCAGCCGAAGCCGCGCACAAAGGCCGCCGGCACGCTCCCCATCAGGGCCGCAGGCATCACCGTGAAGAGCAGCAGCTTCGCCGTGCCGTCGAAGAGGCCTACAGGATAGGTGGCGAAGGTGATCAGGGCCATCAAAGCCTGCGCGCTGATCTGGGTGGCGCCGCCCAGCCAGAAGGCGAGGCTGTTGACGAGCACCATAAAGCCGACGAACACCGCCGTGCTGCATGCGACGGCCACCACGAAGCGGATCAGCCCATCCGGAGTGTGCGGCCCCACCGCCAGGAAGCTGATCAGGCCGTAGCTCGCATCGCCCAGCCCGCTGGCAACGCTGCGGCTGGCGAGCGTGTGGAGCAGCGCCGGCCTTGGCAGGGCCAGGTAGTAGTCGAGCTTGCCCTCGCCGATAATCTCGGCCAGACTCGTGGCGTTGCCAAACAGAAAGACGCCCAGGCCGAAGCTGCACGCCGCCACGCCGAACAGCAGCGCCATGTCGGCCAGCCCGTAGCCGGCCACCTGCTCGAAGCGGTTGAAGAAGAGCACCCAGAACAGAAAATAGAGCCCGTTGTTGATGACCATGCCGACCACCTGGGTCAGAAAGGCCGCCCGGAACTCCATCGCTGCCTGGAGGTTGGCCTGCCAGAGCGCTAGCAGAAAGCGCAGCTCGTGTCGCATCGCTTACCCCCCATTGATCGACAGATAGGCCGTCCCCTGCCGATAGGCAAAGGCCACAAGCAGCCCGAGCCCACAGATCCAGCCCAGTTGGACGGCGAGCAGCCCGGCGAAGGCGCTGATGCTTGGGCTGACGAACAGCCGGGCCGGGCCATAGATCGCGGCCGCAAATGGTAGGGCTTTGGCAACCCGCTGCAACCACTCGGGGAAGAAGTCGAGCGGGATGAGCAGCCCGCCCAGCAGGAACAGCAGCTTGTTATAGATCCACTCGAAGGCGGTCACCTCCTCCGAGAAGAAGGCCGTCAGACCGAGCAGCGCGGCCACGCAGAAGTCGATCATCCAGCCGAGAGCCATAGCCACCAGCACCAGGGGCAGCCCCCAGAGCGCAGGCGGCGGGCCTACGAGCAGCCAGACCACCGCGCCGCCCGCTAGGCCGTTGAACAACATGCGCAGGGCGCTATCGCCCAGGCTGAAGGCCGCCTGGTAGAGCAGGAAGCTGTACGGTTTATTGAGCAAATAGGCGATCGAGCCGTCGCGCACCTGGGCCGCGATCTGCTGCGCCATACGCGGTCGGCTCAGCACGATCGTCTCGGCCAGCATCAGGTACCAGAGCGTGTCGCGCAGGCTCAGCCCGGCAATGCTGGTGGCGCCCTGGGCGGCGAAGGTGGCACGCCACAGCCCGAAAAAGACGACCATAAACAGCACGATCGAGAGGCTGCGCGCCGCCAGATCCAGCGGGTAGGCGGCCGCGCTCTGGAGCTGAGTTGTGAAGACCGCCCAGTATTTCGCAAGCTTGCGTCTGATCATTCCGCACCCTTCCCTGGCGCCTGGGCCTCGTAGATCGCCCGGATCACTTCCTCCAGCGAGGGGTCAGTAATGGTGATGTCGACCAAGCCGCCCATGGCAGCGAGTCGCGCAACCAGGGCCTCGGCGGGTGTGGTGCGCGTATCAAAGCGCAGCTTGGCGCCGTACCGCCCCGCTTTGAGTAGCTCGGCCCCTGGTACGGCGAAGTCGTCGGGCAGCGCCTCGGCGTAGCGCACCTCCACCAGCTTCGTGGTGAGGTGGGCACGCTTTAGTGCCGAGACTTTATCCTGGTAGACGATCTGCCCGTGGTTGACGATGATCACCCGTCGGCACAGCGCCTCGATGTCGCCGGCGTCGTGCGAGGTGAGCAGCACGCCCACGCCCTCCTGCTCGCTCATGCGCCTGATCGTGTCGCGGATGCGCTGCTTCGCCACTACATCGAGGCCGATCGAGGGTTCGTCGAGCAGCAGCAGGCGCGGCTGGTGCAGCAGCGAGGCGGCCACCTCGCAGCGCATGCGCTGGCCAAGGCTCAGCTTACGCACGGGTGTCGCGAGCAGATCCTCGATCTCGAACGCCTCGGCGAGCAGTCGCACCCGCGCGCGCACCACAGCGTCGTCCAGCTCGTAGATCTTGCCGAACAGGTAGAAGGTGTCGAGGGCCGGCAGATGGTACCAGAGCTGGGGGCGCTGTCCGAAGACCGTGCCGATCTTGTAGGCCAGGGCGCGGCGCTCGCGCCAGGGCACATGGCCAAGCACGCTGGCCTCGCCGCCGCTCGGGTGTAGGATGCCCGTCAGGATCTTGATCGTCGTGGACTTGCCCGCCCCGTTTGGCCCGATGAAGCCAAGCAGCTCGCCCGGCTCCATCTCGAACGAGATCCCGCGCACCGCCTCGACCTCACGCGTCTCTGGTCGGACAAGGGCGCGCAGGCTGCCGGCCAGACCGGCGGCCTTCTGGCGGGTCACAAAGCGCTTGCTCAGGTTACGAACGCTGATCGCTGACATAGGCACCTCATTGCGTATCCACGCATTGTAGCTCGGCCAAGGCCAGGGACGCCTCGTTCGCCGGGTGTGGTCGTCGCTCCGCCATTGGGTGCAGGCGCCGGGGACCGCCCATCAATGCTATCTTACAGTTGGGAGTTCGCGCAGCGCCACAACCGGATTGAGAGGCTACCGATGCAGAGTGTCCGCTTCGACCGCGCCGCAACCTATTACGACGCCACCCGCGGCTATGCGCCGGGCAGCCCCGAGCGCATCCGCGACGCCATTGTCGCCCAGACCAGGGCGACGACTGCGACCCGTTTCCTTGAGATCGGGGTCGGCACCGGCCGGATCGCCCTGCCGTTTCTCGCGGCTGGCTATCGCTACGCGGGCGTCGATCTTTCCAGGCCCATGCTCGCTGTACTGCGCGCCAAGCTGCCCCCACGCGGCAGCCTCCCGCCACTGGTCGAGGGCGACGTTACTATGCTGCCGTTCGCCGACGCGCGCTTCGATGTGGTGCTGGGCGTCCACATACTGCACCTCGTGGCCGACTGGCGCGCGACCGTGCGTGAGGCGCGGCGCGTGCTGCGGTCCCCCGGCGGCCAGCTGCTGCTCGCCGGGGAGACCGGGCCAGACGACCAGCCGCATGGGGCAGACGAGCCGCCGGTGCAGGCGCAGCGGGCGTGGCGCGCGATCCTGGCGGAGCTCGGCCACCCGGAGCGGGCGGGCCAGCCGGGTATCAGGCCCCAAGACCCGGCGGTGCGCGCCGAGCTGGAGGCGCTGGGGGCGTCCGTTCAGGAGCTAGACCTGACAGCATACGAGCGCCTGCCATTATCGGCGCGCATGGTGGCGCAGGGCTTCCGCGACCGCATCTACAGCTCCGACTGGGCGCGGCCAGACGAGCTCCACGCCGCTGCGGTGGCGCGACTGGAGCAGTGGCTCGCCAGCGCGTGCCCCGACCCCGACACGCTGTTTGCGATGCAGGGGCGCTT
>JAYUYB010000027.1:0-2228 GCA_043752655.1 Chloroflexota bacterium | reverse complement strand
TGCTGTTCTCGCTTGGCTCGTCGATCAAGATCTGCTGGCTCACCGGCACCGGGGTGGGCGTGGGCTGCACCACCGGCGGCGCTGTAGGCCCAGCATTGCCACGCACCTCGGAGCCGAGCAGGCCGAGCAGAATGTCGAAGGGCGGCCGGTTCTCAGGGTGGTACTCCATGCGCCGACGCTCGAAGTACTGCACTGTGAAGCTCCTGCCGCCAAGGTTCTCGGCGATCTGGTCCGTCACGGGGAAGCCGAAGCGGGCCAGGCCGCCGTTGCGCTCCCAGAAGGTTAGGAAGCCACCGCAGAGATAGAAGCCGGTCTCGGGGAAGCCACGGCAGCCGGGCACCGCGCCGCCGAGCGGGCGAAACTGCCAGGGGCGGCCCTGCTGGGCCAGGCGCTCCACGCCAAGGCGGCCCGCCAGCACACCCTGGCGCTCGGCCGAGTGATCCTCTAGCCGATCTCGCTCGAACCACTGCACCGGGCCAGTCCAGCTCTCCACCGTCTCGGTCTGGAGCGGGGTGATCGGGAAGCCGAACACGGCCAGCCCGCCGTTCTGCTCCCAGAAGCGGCGGATCGGCCCGCTGATGCAGAAGCCGGTCTCGGGGAAGCAGCGCGCATCCTGGGCCTGGGTGCCAGCGGTTGGCAGCAGGGCGAGCCCAAGCAGGATGAGCATGGGGAGCGCAAGCAGGCGACGCATATAATGCTCCTTCTAGCGCTGTGGGCGGTGCAGGGGCGTGTTGGCCCTTAGTAGCCCACAGCTTTATCGACAACGTTTAGCAGCGGCTCGCCGTTCCGAAAGCGGCGCAGATTCTCGCTAAAGAGCTCGATCTGGCGCTCGCGCATACGTGGCGAGCCGGCGGTAGCGTGCGGTGTGATCGTCACATTAGGCAGCGCCCACAGCGGGCTGTCGGCGGGGAGCGGCTCTTGCTCGAAGGTGTCGAGGGCGGCGCCCGCGATCTGCCCTGCGCGCAGCGCGGCGAGCATGGCCGCCTCGTCGATGATCGCGCCGCGCGCGATATTTACGAGGAAGGCTGTGGGCTTCATGGCCGCAAAGGCGGCCGCGTCGAGCATGCTCTGGGTCTCGGGCGTAAGCGGCGCTGCCACCACGATGTAGTCGGCGGCGGGCAGCAGCTCGCGCCAGCCGTCCATGCCCACCACGCGCTCCACGCCGGGCATGGGGCGCGGCGTGCGGCGGCTGCCCCAAACGCGCATCCCGAAGGCGGCGGCGCGCTCCGCGATGGCCTGGCCGATCCCGCCGATGCCGAGGATCAGCAGCGTGCGCTCGTACAGCTCCTCCGCCTCCAGCTCGCGATCCCAGCGTGCGGCGGCCTGCGCAGCGTGGTAGCCGTGCAGCTGCTTCACACGGGCTAGCAGTAGAGCCAGCACAAACTCGGCGATGGGGATCGCGTGGACGCCGGCGCTGTTGGTAACGGTGATGTCGCGCTCCAGCACCTGTGGGATCAGCAGGTGATCAACCCCGGCGCTGGGCGTGTGCATCCAGCGCAAGCCGGGGGCCGCCGCGAGCACCCGGTCTAAGATCGGGCGGCCCGTCCACCAGCGGAAGTAGGCCGCGGCGTCGGCGAGGTCGCCCTCAAAACTTCCCTCAGCATCCACCCATGCAACCGACAGGTCGCTCGGGAGCTGGGGGGCGAGTAGGTCGCGGATCTGGGCAGGGAGAATAATCTTCATGCAAATGCTGAGTGCTGAGTGCTGAGTGCGGTAGACGCAGTATAGCATACGGGCGACCTGGGCAGTGGGGTTGACAGGCCCGCGAGCTGCGGTATAATATACCCACGGGGGGTATCCCCCTGCTACGTAATTTCTCAACGGCGGGCCGCGCGGCCTGCATGGAGGTGGAAAATGGCCAAGCCTGTTGCCGTTACCGATGCGGACTTTCCGCAGACGGTGCTAGCGTCCGACACGCCCGTAGTCGTAGACTTCTGGGCGCCCTGGTGCGGCCCCTGCCGCGCAATCGCCCCGATCCTCGACAAGCTGGCGGGCGACTACGAGGGCCGCCTCACCATCGCCAAGGTCAACACCGACGAGGAGATCCAGCACGCCAGCCAGCTGGGCATCCAGGGCATCCCCACGCTGATCATCTTCAAGGGCGGCAAAGAGGTCGCGCGCCTGGTCGGCTCGCGCGGCGAGGCCCAGTACCGCGAGGCCTTCGACAAGGTGCTCGTCTAGCATCGGATGGCGGCGGTCGGTTGGCGGTGCGAACCAGCTACCGCCAG